>JASGDR010000334.1:0-11861 GCA_047607095.1 Caulobacter sp. | reverse complement strand
TGCCGATGGCTTGCCATCGGCGTCTGCGGGCGAGGTCGTCGTACTTGCATCGTACTTGCATCGTACTTGCATCAAAGTCGCATCGTACTTGCATCACATTGACGATCAAGCACGACGACCTCGCCCGCAGACGCCGATGGCAAGCCATCGGCATAGGAAATGACGCCTAAAAGCCACTCAGCATTGGATCTACTTCTGCGAAAATACTCCCCTTAACTAGCCCATACACCATACGCACCTCCCCTCCGGGAGGTATGCCATTGATCTAATGGACCTATTTTCAGATTCGAATTTTCAGCCTCCCTCTTTTCATCCCTACGACCACAGCCAAAACCTCAACAAATTCAATCTCGCCAACCACTCTTTGCCCACTACCGAGGGATTTCCGACACGCACCGCCCCCGACAACCGGGCATCCAGCACCCCAACTCGTCCCTACTCTAGAGAAGACAGCACCAACTTCTCTCTCCGCACTCGGTTTCCAATACGCCGTGCGGAAGACGGCAAGGACCAAGGACAAGCTCGCTACTCCAGGGAAAAAGCGCACCAGATTTCGCTCGCAGCGGCATCCGCGACCCAGAGTACGGCGTTTCGGAAACCAGCGCCGGTGAAGGGCAGGACGCAGCTAGATCGCACCGGATACGCGATGAGCGCGAGGCCGTGCAGGCGACCGAACCTAACTCATCGCTGACCTTGGGAATGTCCGGACCTGGGCAGTCGACTATCTGGCAGAAGGCGCCAGCCTACGGCCGTGAAACTCGATTTTCGTCGGCGGGAGAACGCTGACGCGGGCCCCATCCCGTAACGATGAGCGAACCGCCCTTACGTAGCTCGTTGGCCATTTGATTGATCTTGGCCTTTCCGACCACGTGCCGCTCCATCACGGCAGGCCACACATCGCGCCAGGGCATGCTAGACGGAGCCTTTGGGGTCACTTCTAGCAGCGTCACCTTGGCCAAGCGCTCCTCTCCATCGAGGATGACCTTTGAAGGGGCTGGCGCTAGGTCGCCGAAAGACGACCAGAGCTCGGTCTGCTTAGTGGCTTTGACGGCCGCGTCGAGTTTAGCGACGCCGCGCGCCTCGTCTTGCTTAGCCAAGGCTTTGATCTGACTGTTCCTAAAGACCTCCAGGCCGATCGAGCTTCGAGTGCCGTAGACGAGGCTGTAGAGCGCCCGGTCCATCGTCGGCCTCAAGACGGTTGTCTCGGCGATATGCCGGTATCCGCCTATCTTCCGTAGCGAGCCGGAGAATATATCGACGAGAAGCGTCTTTCTGTGGTCCGCCGGATCCACGCCAGGCGACGGGGCCTCGTCGAGCCTAGCGCGCCATCCATCATCAGCGAACAACAAATCGAGACTGGCGGCGGTCTTGGGGTCCAGCGCCTTCGCAAAGCGGTTGATGAAGTCGAACATGAAGTTGAACACGACTTCGCTGTCGGCTCGCTTCAGCAGAGGCGCGATCCGGCGCATATCGACCTTCCAGCCTTTTGGATCGATGAAGAAAAATGCGAAGGCGCTTTTGGGGATATCGCACAGGATCGTCGGAGCCTGATCGATGAACGAGCCTGGGTAGGTTTTGATTTCGACTTCTGGGAAATGCGCCTGAACCCTCTGAAGCCGCTGATAGGCGCCCGGGTCCTTTTCGACTAGGTAAGCCGAGACCTTTCGTGGCCGTCCCAAGCTCGTCCAAGTCGCTTTCGCCCGCGTCAGAGCGCCCAAGGCGATGCCGAATGAGGTGTCGGCGAACCCTTCGTCCGCATTCTGCCAGGGACCGGAGAAGCCATCGACATAGGCCAGTTCGGTCCATTGGCTTCCGACCTTGTGCGCCCATGTCTCGACATATTCGCTGAGCAGGAAGTGCTTCACATAGGCCTGCTCGCGACCTCTATAGAGGTCAAGATCGCCGATCATCACGTGCTCGTGGTAGCCCGCCGTCCACCCACGGCGCGATTCACCATTGCAAAGCCACGTGTGGGCGTCGAGAAAAACTCGCCAGGGTCGAGCGACCATGGCGTCCGCTCCTGACGTGGGCCTGCCCCACGGTGGGGGCCAGAAGAACTTGCTCGGCATGGTTATGCTTAACGAGTTCTTTCCGCTTGAAGTTGGAAGGTGGGCCACGACCGCACGCCTCGTATGGGGCGCGACACAAGAGTTTGACTTATGGCTGAGACGCAAATCGAGTGGACCGACGCCACCTGGAATCCCGTGGCTGGCTGCTCAATCGTCACCGCTGGGTGCACGAACTGTTACGCCATGCAGATGGCGAGGCGCCTTGAGGCTATGGGCGTGCCCAAGTACGAAGGCTTGACCCGCAAGAGCGGCAAGCGTTCGATCTGGAACGGGGTTGTACGTGAGGACCGCTCGGCGCTGGAGATCCCCTACGGCTGGCGTAAACCCAGGAAGATATTCGTCAACTCGATGAGCGACCTCTTTCATGACGCCGTCAGCGAAGAGTTCATCGTCGACGTCTGGCGGGTGATGCGCGAGACGCCGCACCACAACTATCAGATCCTGACCAAACGACCCGAACGCATGGCCGAGGTCGTTTCGCGTACGATACCGGATGTCCTTCCTAATGTTTGGCTGGGCACCAGCGTCGAGAACGCTGACGTCGTCGGACGCATCGACCATCTGCGCGCCGTGCCGGCCGCCATCCGCTTCATCTCGTTCGAGCCGCTAATCGGCCCGGCCGGTCCGACCGATCTCACTGACATTCATTGGGCGATCGTCGGCGGCGAGAGTGGGCTCAATGCGCGGCCGATCCGGGAGGACTGGATCGACGAAATTTACGCGCAATGCGATACCTATGGCACAGCTTTCTTCTTTAAGCAGTGGGGCACTTGGGGCAAGGATAACAAGAAGCGTTCCAAGAAGGCCAACGGCCGCGTGTATCGCGGGCAGACCTGGAACGAGATGCCAGCGGCGCCAGAGATGTAACTTCGCGCCAGCGTTCGACGGGGTTGGGGCTTGAAGACAGCAGGTTATGACGACTGGGTCGAAAAGGCCAATCTGGACGACCATTCCCGACGTAAGCATAAGATTCTGCGAGAGTACTTCCGCCAGTATCTGCTCGTCCGATGCCAGCTCCCCTCGCAAGAGCGTTTCCGCATCGCCATCGTCGATGGCTTCGCGGGCGGCGGTCGCTACAACTGCGGCGCGTCCGGATCGCCACTAATCTTTCTTGAAGAACTCGAAACCACTCTCGAACAAATCAGCATCCAGCGCGCCGTTAAGGGCATGAAGCCCATCGAGATCGAGGCGATGCTGGTGTTCAACGATGCGTCGCCTGACGTCGTTGAGCTTCTCCGATCACGATGCGAACCGCTGGTGGCTGCCATCAAGGACAAGCCCTCTAAGCTTCATATTCGCACGCAGTACTTCTCCGACCCGTTCGAGTTGGCTTATCCCGCCATGAAGGCGATCGTCGAGGGGGGGCGCTACCGAAGCGTCATCTTCAATCTCGACCAATACGGTCACGCTGATGTGCAGGTTGCCACCGTCCAGGACATTATGCGCATCACCGCGTCGACGGAGGTCTTCTACACCTTCGCGATCCAGACGCTGATGACCTACCTTAGCAAACGTGACCCAGCGCTGCTCGAACGCCAGCTGCGGCATTTGAGCATCACGTCAGAACAATTGCGCCACCTGGACGACAAGCTGATGTCTAAGAAGGAGTGGCTCGGCGCTGCGGAGAGGACGGTCTACGAGGCGCTTAAGGCATGCGCGCCCTTCGTCAGCCCATTCTCGATCCGCAATCCCGACGGCTGGCGGTACTGGATGCTGCACCTAGCCAATAACTACCGGGCCCGCCAAGTCTATAACAATGTCCTGCACGACAATGGCGAGCTCGATCACTTCGGCCGCTCAGGCCTGCGGATGTTCAACTACAATCCCGCCAACGAAGGCCGTCTCTACCTGTTCGAGGAGAATGATCGGGCCGCCGCGCGCGATCAGTTGCACGTCGACATCCCCAATCTCGTGATGGAAGCCGGCGACGTTATGCCGATGAGCGAGTTCTATGAGACCGCCTACAGCGCGACGCCTGCTCACAAGGACGATATTCATGCCGCCATGCTCGAGAATGAAGATCTTGAGGTCCTGACCCCCGACGGCGGCGTCCGCCGCAAGGGCAACACCATTTCGGTCGAGGACACGCTTCGCCTCAAGCAGCAACGGTCGTTCTTTCCTATGTTCGGCCCCAAGCCCAAGGTCTAGCCACGCGGCCAACCGCCATCGCGCCTTGGAGCTATATCCCTCGTTCATGGATCAGATCGAGCGAGCCCGGTTCGCCATCGCTGCTAGCCTCAAGCGCCGAGCCCTCGGACGGGCCCAAGATAGAGGTCGGGCCGTCGCGTAAATTCGCCGTTGGCCGCCAGCGCCCTGAGCAATGCGACGCGCCAATCATTGCGCCCTCTGTCTTGGGCGAGGCTGTCGGCAGAGGCGAGGAGAAAGTCGCGGACGGCGGCCTCCCCAAGCCTGGCCATCCCTAGGATCGCAACCCTCTGCTCGGACAGATAGGTGTTGATCCGCCCGCGATAGCGCTCGTTCAGTTTCAAGCGATCGACCTGGTATTGCAACTTCCCCGCCAGGAGAGGATCTAGGCCGAACGGATCGACCTGGTAGTGAACCTGCAGCGCCCCACTCGCGAAGGAGGCGGCCGCCTTGAGGAAATCCTGGTCAGGCAGCGCCTGGAAGTAGGGATGGATGAACCCGGGGGCGTTCGCGTCGCCCGCCGCCAACGCGCGTTTGGCGTTGTTGCACGGGCTGCAGCTTGGAATGAGATTGTGGGGGTAGATCGCCAGTTCGCCATAGACGCCGCGTGGCAGATAGTGGTCCAGGTCCCGAGGCTCGCCGAACCCGCAATAGGGGCAGGCGTCGGCCGAGGCCAGCAGCCGCAGGCGGAGATCGACCAGTCTGCCGCCGATCTGGACTTCGTTATAGGCGGCGTGAAGGGCAGCGCGGGCCGCGTCGAGAACGCTAGGCCGCAAGTCAGGATGCGGCTGCCCCAAGGTCGCCTCGTAGAGCCGATAGACGGCGTGTACCGCGCCGCGCTCGGCCGGCGCCAGGGCATAGACCGGCGCGCCATTAGCGTAGGTCAAGGCCCGGGTCAGCGACACGTCGAGATCACCCAGGGGTTCGGGAGCAAGCTTCCACATCGTCCAGGCTACCGGCTGGCCAGCAGGGTCATTACAAAGGCGCGCGCCTGGAGGCTCAGGCCCTTGTCAAACAAGCGCTCGATGGCTTGAAGGGTCATGCCGCGACCGACCAGATCGGCGAGGATCTTATGGAAATCGGTCGCTTCGGTTCCCAGGCCAAACACCTCGTTGGTGATCTCGCCGATGCTCTCGCCAAAGGTCTCGATGGTCGGCGGACGAATACGAGTCTCGGTCGATCGCTTCACGACGGCGATGTGATGGGCCAGGGTTTCCTGGACAACGACCGGGGAATGGGTGGCGATCACGGCGAAGGCGTCGTTGCGACTGAGGACCAGACGAATGGCGTGCATCAGAGCCGCCAGGAGCGGCGGATGCAAATGGCTCTCGGGCTCGTCAAACAACACAATCGACTTGGGTTCGGTATAGGCCACCAGGGACGCGGCCGCATGCATGACGATCTTGTGGCCTGTGCTCCAGCCGTTGAACCAACCGTCGGGATAGGCCAAGATCGACGCTGCGGGATTCGCGCCCAACTCGGCGAAGGAGGCCTCGCTGGCTAGGATCGTGCAAACATCGGAAAAGAGCTCTCTGCGCTCGTTCTCGACGATCTTGGCCACGGTCGCGACGAATTCGGCCGTAAGGGCCTCGCTGGACTTCAGGACGATCTTGGCTTGGCGGTCCAGCCCCACCTGTTGAATGGGGGCCCCATCGACATCGCCCACCCCCTCGGCCTGTATCACCTCGTGACGAAGATTGCGCAGGCCGCAATAGTGGTAGCGGCCCACGCCTCGCTCCATGTCCTCCACAATCTGCTTGCGCTCAGTCCAGTCGCGGCCGGGAAGCTGGAAGACATCGAAGGCGCTATAGGCAAGGTTGAGGATCCGGGTAAACCCGATCCCCCTTGGAGTGATGTCGCCCAGCGCCAGCAGGCTCTTGTCCTCCCGCTCGCGCTGGGAGGCATGGAGCACGCGCGCCAGGCGCGACAGCAAAGTGCTCTTGCCCGCGCCGTTGCGCCCGACCAGAATGGCCACCCGGTCGGGGAGCCCGCTAGTCGCGTGCGGCAAGATCATCGGATCTCCCGGCGCGGCGAATGCGAGGCGCAGCGGATCGGCCCAGCCCGTCACCTGGAACGAGAGCTCCAGGCCTAGCCGGGCGACCCTATCGTAGTTCTGGGTCAGAAGAACCGACGCGTCCCGCCGAAAGCTTTCCCAATCCAGGTAGCGAAGCACCGACGTGCGCCAGCCGGATTCGTCTTCGAACGCGGCTGCATGCTCAGGAAAGGCCAGGGCGTCTCGCAGGGCACCGAGCACCGCCTGGCGGATCTCCTCAGGGAGGGAGGCCAGCCGCTCATAATAGTCGAGGTCCTGGCCCAGCGAGACGAACTCGGGTCCGAGCGGCGGGTGGGTGCCCACCGGCAACTGCAGGCCGTCGCTTTTGGTCTGGCCCCGTCGAAGGATCTTCACGGGGCCGATCCGTCCGGAGAACCCAGGCACGTCCAGCGACAGGTAGTACGAGGTCATGAAACTGTAGTCGTTCCAGTTGTCCTGCTGCAGGGCCATGCCCTTGAAGTCGGACGGCTCGAACTTAGAATTTGGAAAAACGGTGATCGGGATCATGCCGTTTGATCCATACCCCGCCCGCGCTTCAACGCGTAGGGGTTGATTGCTTCCGCTGGCGCTCGGCAAGCTGAAGGCCGAAAGTCACCAGAACGGGCGACGGCTCGCCTGCGGCCGGGAGGGGAGTACCGCTCCCAACGCCCAGCGCACTCCTCAGGTCTTTGACCAGAGTCGGTAGGTAATCTACCGACGCCTGGGGGGCCGCAACCGCGCTCAGGCGTGTCGGTCGCCATGCAAGTGGGATTGCCCACCGGTGGACGCGTGAGGGCATGAGGGGGCGAGGGTGTCGGAGGAATTTGGTCGGAGCGTGATGACGTTCCTGGCGAACGATACAGTGCAGACGATCGTCAGCGTCTGTGCCTTGGCCTTTGGCCTGCTGTGGATCGCCCGCAAACTCTACGAATGGGGCGACGACCTTCGCCTGACCTGGCGCATGTTGCGCGACCCAGATTTGTCCAAGGATCCTGCGCTTCGCCTCCTGCTGGTCTATGCCACCATTTTGCTGGTTAGCTTGCTGGCGCTGTTTGGCCTGGTGCTGGCGGCTGCCGTCGCCGCCTGGGTGGTGAATGTCCCCTTGCCGTGGGTCATCGAACTGGCACGCCAGGTCCAAGGCCGCCTGGTGGAGATCGACCCGCTCTTCCGCTTCACCCTTCCGACGCTCGGTCTGTTTTGTGGTCCGTTTCTCTACTTCGCCAAGCAGCGATGGCCGACCCTCTACGGCTTGGCAGAACTGACCGTGGCCGTATTGGCCATGGCCTGGGCGATGAAGGCCGACCAGCCGGTGATCACCGGCCTGACGTGGATGGCGGCGGTCTACGTCTTCGTCAGAGGGCTGGAGACGATGCGTCGGGGCCTTGATAAACGCTCGACCTGCAAGGCGTGGCTGGCGCGGTGGATCGACGGGGCGGCGCCGACCAAGGTTGATGCGCCCGGCAGACTTTCGCGTCCCAAACGGCACAAATTGCGCAGACGGCTCAAGGGGCCTCAAGTGCTGGGGCGGCCACTGGCGAAGACCCGCCGCGCACGAGCCGCAAGGTCAGGGCATGGGTCATCTCCGCCAGGGCGATGAGGCGGTCGTCTTCGGTGCGATCCGAATAGGGCGACACCAGCCGGCCGTGCATGACGCTGTTGCGCAGCTTAGCCCAGGCCTTGCGCTGGCGGGCGGTGACCACGCCTTGCGCCTCCAGGGCGCGAATCTTGTCCATCGCCGAGGCGCGATCAAGGCTGGTGACCGCGGCGATGGCCGGTCCCTTGAGGTCTTCGGCGATTTCCGGTGCGCCCTGGATGTGGGCGACGATGGCGTCGATCGCCGGCTGGTTGGGCGGCAGAGGATCGGGCGCGATCAGCTTGACCAGGCCTTCGATAGCGCTGGCGAAGGTCATGGCCCAGACCCAGCGCGAGCCGCGCGAGGCCAGGATGATCTCGTGATAGTAGCGCGTCAGGGTGTGTGGCTCTAAACCGTCGGCGGGAGCTCGCGGTGCCAAGGCCAGATAGGTCAGGAGCTGGCTATAGAGCGGCCAGAAGTCCTCGCGGTTCATCCGCGCATCGTCCCAAAGCGCCGCCCACCCGGCCTCGGGAATGCGCTTGGCCGTGGTGGCGATGAACACCAGGCCCGAGGTGGCGTCCGTCTGCCGGCCGACCAGCCGCGGGCTGATCAATTGACCAAAGAGAATTCGGAAGGGCTCCGATATCCAGTTCTCGGCATAGGTGATCGGCAGGGCCAGCGACGGCGTTGCCCGCAACGTCAGCACCCGCTCGATAGGATCATAGGCCAGCCGGATGTACGCGCCGAGGACCTCAAGCACGCGCTCGCGAAGTGCCGCGCTGCCCTCGACAGGCGTGATGACCGTCTGGGCGAAGATCCAGTGCATGCGACTGGCGTCGGGCACGACATATCGAAGTTCGGTGCCGGGCGCTCCGGCGATCTCGCCACTGGTTGGGATCAAGCTGTCGAGGTCGCCCGTGAACCGCCAGCTGTCGGCGCCGATCTCGTAGCGCGGCGCGGTCCAACCCAACATCCACTCGACGCCGTCGGCGTCGGTCCCAACTAGACGCAGGCGGGCTGTGCCGTCATAGGGCTCCTCGTCAATCCTCCGGATCGCGCGCATGGCGCGGGCCAGATCGGTGGGGCGTGCCACCAGGGTGTATTCGAACCGGTGAAGGTCTGGGGAGACGACCTCGCCATGCCCGATCGCGATAGGCGGCTCGTGGCCATCGGCCAGCAGTTCCAGAGTTGGAAAGCTCAAGGTTACTGGTGCGCTGAGGAAAGGGGTCCAGCGTTCAAGTAGGCTCAATTTTACATCTCCGAAGGCGGCAGGCCGAGGGTCTTAATTAGCGGCGTGGTCTCAGAGTGCGCTATTGGCGCCCCCCCGCCCTTTCAAACCTCGTAGAACAGCCTCGGAAACAGCTGCTCCACATAATCTGTCGGTAGGCCGATCCGCACGGCCCCCTTGGGGCTGTCGCTAATCAGCAGGCGACGGGCGGTCAGCTGGGAGAGGATGGTGCGGCCCGTGCGGTCGCCGGAGCCGGTGATGGTTCCGGCTTCGCCGCGCGCGATCTCGCCGCGGACCAGGGCGGCTTCCAGGAGGGCCGCGCCGCGTGGGTCGAGATCGGGGTCGGTTTCGACGATGCGGCGCAGGCGCGTGGAGAAGGTGTCGAAGTCGAAGAGGCCGGTCATGAACTCGACCTGGTCGAGCGCCACCTTCAGGAACCACAGGGTGAACGACTGCAGCGCCTTGAGCGAGAGGTTGCCGCGGCCGTCGCGGTCGCCCTGGCGCGGCATGTCGGCCATGGCCAGCATCGCCTTGTATTCGTCGCGCTCCGCCAGCCCTCGCGCCAGGCCGCGCGAGATCGACCAGAGACCGCCGGCGCCCATGCCCGCCTTCAGGAACATGGCGTGGGTCATCAGCCGGCCGACGCGGCCATTGCCGTCCGGGAACGGGTGGATGTAGGCGAACCGGTGGTGGGCGGCGGGAATGTCGATAAGCTTGGCGCGCGGCGGGCGGCCGGGCTTCTCGCCGTAGACCTCATGGAAGCGCGCCATGAAAGCCTCGACGCGATCGCTGGAGGGCGGCACGTGGCGGCCAACCTCGACGTCCTGGTAGGCGGCCGCGCGGAAGGCTCCGGGCTCCATCATGAAGCCCCCGTCCCTGCCCTTGATCTCGCGGAAGACGGCCGGGACCTCGGCGTAGAAGTCGCGATGCAGCCAGCGGATGACATCCTGCGAGGCGGGGTCGCCCAGCTCGCTCGCGTGGAAGCGCGCATCGATCTGCGCCTGGACGATGACGTGGGCCCGCGCCTCAAGCTGCAGGTCGCGCTTGGCGGGGTCTTCGGAGAGATCGCCCTCGACGGCGGCGGCGATGTCACGCGGCCGCGTGTGGTGGCCCTCGATCAGGTTCGAGTAGTAGCAGTTCATGATCCGGACGAGGCCGGCGGCCTCGGCCTGAAGCGGACCGCGCAGGGCGTTGTCCAGACGGCCGGCCTTGAACGCCAGCTCGGCCAGCACCTCGTTGATCTCGCCGGTCGACGAGTCTTCGAGGCGCATGGGCTCCAGCCGGCCGGGCGTTTCGATCATGGCTGTCATTTTGCCGATCTTTCCGAACTCGGACTGAGCTCACCAAGTCCATAAAAATAAGGGATATGCCGGATATCGAAGTCGGAGGATTCCGACCTTGTTGCCGATCCTATTGCCGATCTCGTCGCCGATCCAGCCATTCTCAGGAACCGCCGAAGCGACGTCGACGCCGACGAGTGGCGGGCTTGGTCGATCGCTCGCCACTGTGGGCGGCGCAGCGCTGGCCGTGGGCGGCCTTCCATTCGTCGGCGGAAAGCTGGGTCTGCCCGCCGACGAGGTGCTGGCAGGGTGTCCCGGCCCGCGTCGGCGCGCCGCAAGCGACCCGGCCTTCGAGGTCCAGCCACGTCTCGTACTGGTCGAGGGTCAGCTCGAAATAGGCGGCCGTGAACTCCCTTGGCCGGGCGAGATAGGCCAGCGCTTGGTGGGTGTCGAAGACCACCGTGTAGCCGCCGCCGGGCACCTCCAGCGAGGCGCTCAGCATGATCCCGGCAAGGCCCAGCCGCTCGACCACCTCGAAGTCGTCGTCATACATGAACGCCTCCCATGGCCGGGGTCGGATCGACGATCGCGACGGCCAGGTCGCGCAGCAGGCCGCCCAGTTCCTCGCGCAGCTTGCGGGCCGCGAAGGCCGTTCTCGGCAGCAGCGCGCGGGAGGCCGCCGACCAGGCGCAGGGCGCCAGGTAGCTCATGGCCCAGGCCGGCCCCTTCCGCGTGGCGACGGAAGACCAGACGTCAGCCGGGCCTTCGAAGCTCGGCTGGGGCGGACTGACGGCCATTGAGCCGGTAGGCGGCGCGCCGTCCGCCCAGCAGCCCTTGGTCAGCCAGCTCGTCGGCGATTTGACGAAGCGTTGGGCGCGGTCGCGGACGAGGGCGGCATAGCGCTGCGCGCCGGCTACCAGTTCGTCGGGCAGGGCCTCGCCTCGACGGACAAGCCGCCGATAGAGCGCCTGCGCGCCCTGCTTCTCGACCTTGTTCGGATAGGCCGCCCAGAACGCATCGAAGCGATCGTCGACCTGCCGCGCCGCCAGCGGCGTCGGTTCATTTACTGGTTCAATTACTGGTTCTTCCATATAGGGCCGCGCCAATCTGGCGGCGTTTCTCGTCGAAAATGGCGGGTGATCGGCGCCAGCTTGGCGGACGCCTTGACGCTCGATCGCCGAATTGGCGGGCTCGTCGCCCGCGTCATCGGCGTCCAGCGGAAGGGCCTTCCCTCCCCGGCCGTTCTCACGGTGCAGCGTGTAGACGAAGCTGGCGTCGCCCTGCCGCTTGTCGCGGCGAACGCGGCTGACCCAGCCGTTGGCCAGCAGCCAGCTCATGTGGCGCTCGACCGTGCGCGTGCCCTGCGAGGTCCACAGGCACAGCCGCTTGATCGACGGAAAGCAGGTCCAGCCGTCACCGTCGTCGCGCGCGTGCTCGGCCAGGGCCACCAGCAGGAACTTGGCGCCGGAGCTTTCAATGGGCGTGCGGAACGCCCAGCGGATCGCGTCGAGCGCCATCAGCAAGCCTCCCGGCG
>JASGDR010000333.1:0-3191 GCA_047607095.1 Caulobacter sp. | reverse complement strand
CGAACAGGCGGTAGTACATCGGCTGGTACGGGCTGCCGCGATAGGCGATCCGTTCCTCGATGTAGCGGCCGTCGAAGCGCAGGGTCAGGGCGTCGGTGACGTCGTATTCGACGCTGCCGGCCCACGACAGCGAGTCGGTCTCGCGCGAGATCTTCAGCGGATAGTCGGCGGTGGCCTTGACGCCCGTCGTCGGCGCCTGGAAGGCCCCGGTCGAGGTGGCGCCGCCGCCCTGGAAGATCGAGACCAGAGCCGCCAGACGCGCGTCGGCGCCGGCGCGCATCCAGAACTGGTCCTTGTTGATCTGGTCGGCGTACTCATGGAAGTACAGGCCTTCCAGCGAGGTGCGCAGCTTGCCGAAATCCTTGCTCCAGCGCAGCGTCTGGCTCTGCTGCCGGGTGTGGAAGGTGTCGTCCAGCATCACCGAGAAGCCGGTCGCGGGCAGGCCCGTGGTCGGCGGGGTGGTCGACATGCCGAAGAAGCGCATGAACGAGTAGTAGCTGCTGTAGGTCGGCAGCAGGCGCGAGTAGTAGGCCAGCTCGTTGCTGCTCAGGCTGTAGTCGCTGTTGTCGAAGTCCTGCACCTGCGTGGTCTCGCCGCGGGTGATCCCGGTCAGCGAGGTGAAGGTGCCCCAGTCGCTTTCGTAGCTGATGTCGAACGAGGCGCGGGTCGCGTCGGTGACCGTGCCCGCGTAGTCCTTGCCCGTGCGGGTGTCGAGCGAATAGGCGACCAGGTTGTTCTTCACGACGGCGGCGTTGGCCAGGTTGCCGGCGACGGTGAAGCCGGCGAGGCCGGTCTTGGGATCGGTGGCCGAGACGCCGAGATTGGCGGTGTTCGGCGTGCCGGTCGTCGGGTTCACCGAGGTGATGAAGGCCCGGGCCATCTGGTCGTATTCTTCGTGCGAGGTCTGCACGCGGGCGAAGACCGTCAGCTTGTCGGTCGGCTTGATGAGCAGGCCCAGGGCCGCGCCCTTGGACTCGCCGCCGCCGACCTTGGCGCCGCTGACGCTGTTGCGGTACTGGCCGTCGTTCTCCCAGGCGCCGACGTTCAGGCTGAGCGCCAGCTTGTCGTGCACCAGCGGGCCGCTGATCGAGGCCTTGCCTTCCTTGAGGCCGAAGCTGCCCGCCTCCAGGCTGAGCTTGCCTTCGAACTCCGAAAGGTTCGGACGCTTGGAGATGTAGTTGATCGCGCCGGAGAAGGCCGAGCGGCCGTAGAGCACGCTCTGCGGGCCCTTCACCACTTCGATCCGTTCGGCGTCGACGAAGCGCAGGGACGCCAGGGCGCCGCCGCCGGCGGTGGCGAAGGCTTCCGAGGACGTGTCGACCCCATCCACCAGGATGGCCACGTTCGGACGGCCCCGCACGGCCTGCACGCCGCGAATGGCCGGACGCGTATCGCTGGGCGTCAGACCCTGGTCATAAGTCAGGCCGGCGGTCGATTGCGCCACCCGGGCGATGTCGGAAATATTGCGACGCTCGATCGTTTCGGCCGACACCGCATTGATGGTGATCGGAACGTCCTGCAGAGATTCCGACTTGTTACGAGCCGTCACGGTGATTTCGCCAATCACCGTCGGCTCCTCCGAAGTCGTCGTTTGCGCGAAGGCTTGCCCCGCGCAGATCAAAAGCGTAAGAGCGCTCGCGCTCGCGCCATAGATACTCATTGCCGACTTGGTCATGACTCCCCTCTTCAAATCTTGACCACACCCCGCCGCGTTCCCCACGGCTGTTCCCCGACGGTCAAGATGATGGAGCCGGACCAATACAGGTCTTGCGATAAAGCGTTTGTCCGTCCATCGGATAGGAGTTCAGGAAAGTCCCGCCATGCTGTCAGACATAGAGCCCGTCACCAAGCCTCGGCAATCTCGCCGGATCGCCACCGAAGCGGCGATCGTTGAGGCTTTCGGGCGTCTCATGGAGCGCGGAAGCGTTCACGACGCGGGTGTAAACGCCCTAATCAAGGAAGCCGGCGTCGGCAAGAAACAAATCTATGACTATTTCGGCGGCCTGGGCGGCGTCGCCGACGCCTGGGTGCGCCGCACCGGCGTCTGGCCGCGCCTGACCGACATGATCGACGAGCCGCTGGAGACCTTCCACCAGCGCCCGGCCATGGAGCGCCTGCGCATGCTGGTGCTGGCCTACGCCTCGACCCTGCGCGCCCACCCGGCCGTCGCCACCATCATGGCCGGCGAATTCGCCGGGCCGCCGGAGCTTCGCGACGCGGTCACCACCGTGCGCATCCGCATCTGGGAAGAGTACGAGCGGCTGTTCATCGGCCAGCGCAGCGAGGACAAGGAGCTGCTGGCCGTGGCCATGACCATGCTGTCGGCCGTCTCCTACATCGGCATGCGCGCCAAGTTCGAGCCGAACTTCTTCGGTTTCGACTTGCACGACGAGACGGCCTGGGATCGAGTGTCGGGGATGCTCGACCACGTGATGGGCCGCTATCAGACGGGCGTCGAGGTCGCGATTTCTCGCCAGGCGAACAACGCCGAATAGAAAATTGACCGGTCGGTCCCCTTTTGAAAATCTCCGAGCATCCCGCCGACCGCGGGACTGAACCGCACGCGGAGACGTTCATGTTCGGCGACCCTCTGTCCCTTCCCGTCAAACCCCAGGCGGGAGACCTCTGGGTGGCCGCCACCACCGTCACGGACCACCAGCTCAAGCTGGGGCTGTCGCGCATCCTGCTGCTCGGCCCCGACCTGCAGGTGAAGGCCGCGCTGCACACCGGCGATTTCGGGATGGTTTCGGGCCTGGCGGTGAATCCCCGCACCGGCGAGCTCAACGCCCTCGACCCCTTCGCCCGCAACGTCACCCGCATCGACGCCGACGGACGCCGCGTTCCCGGCCAGGCCTCGCTTCTCCCCGGCCGGGGCCTGGGCTCGATGGTGTTCCTGCCCGACGGCGGCGCGCTGGCCGGCGAGCATCTGTCGGGCCTGGCCCCGCCCTTCACCGGCGAGGGCCGCCTGGTGCGCTTCGACGCCGACGGCCGCGTCGTGCGCTTCTATCGCCCCGAGTATCATGGCGGCGTCATGGGCTTCCTGGGCGTCACCCACCTGGCCCTGCTGTCGGACGGCAGGACCGTGGCCTACACCTCCGAGACCGGCCACACCGTGTTCCGCTACGACATCGAGGCCGACGCCCAGCTGCCCCCGCTCTATGTGCGCACCGACCCGCCGGGCATGGTGTTCG
>JASGDR010000332.1:0-2781 GCA_047607095.1 Caulobacter sp. | reverse complement strand
GATCACAGCCGCTGCTCGGGCCGGTACCAAGAGCCCTCCCCGTGGCTGGGATCACTTGATTATGGGGGCGTGTTGAGCGCGTCTGATAAGTTTGGGTGATAAAGTTGCAAGCGATTGATTTGGCTGGGTTCTTTTATTCACTCAACGGGGATGGAACTGTGTCTATCCCCATCAGCCCAACCCAAATCGCCTTCCTGGGCCTTGTGCCCAGGATCCATGGTTCAGCCTGCTCAGACCTTTCGAGCATGCCCGAGGTTTGAGCGGTCGCCGGCATGGACCCTCGCCACAAGGGCGAGGGAGGCGGGAGTGGGGTGGCGAAAACCTCAAATCCCCGCTTTCGCGGGGATTTTACGGAGGAGAGGGGCGGAGTTCTCCAGCCCCCAAACACCGCTTTCCTGGGCCTTGCGCCCAGGATCCATGGTTCAGCCGCTCGGACCTTTCGAGGACGGCCCAGGTCTGAGCGGTCGCCGGCATGGACCCTCGCCACAGGGGCGAGGGAGGCGGGGTTGGGGGAAGGCTCGGGAGAGTGAAGCGGGAGCGGCGAAAGGCCTGGGTCCCCGCTTTACAGAGAGGGAATAGAGTCCGCCCTTCCACCACCGCTCGCCCGCCTCCCCGCCGACCCGGGGCGCAAACAAAAACGGCGGGCCCTTGCGGACCCGCCGTCGATGCCGTCGATCCCGGCGGTGCGAAGACCGCCGGGACGAACGCCGAGCTGCTTAGAAGCGCAGCTTGGCGCCAAGGAAGTACGAACGACCCAGGATGTCGTAGGTGTTCGGGTCGGTGTTGCCGTCCGGAGCGTTGTCGAACACCGGCGGCTTCTTGTCGCCGAGGTTGCGGACGCCGCCGAAGATCTCGACGTTGTCGTTGACGTTCCAGCGGGCGCTGACGTCGTGGTACCAGTAGGCGCCGACCGTGTTGTAGCCGCCATCCTCGAACTCGGGGATGTTGCCCTGGTTGTCCATCTTGCCGATGTAGGTGCCGGTGTAGGCCAGGCGCACCGGACCGACGTCGTAGCCGACGCGCAGGCTCGACTTCCATTCCGGCAGCGAGGCCGAGATGTTGTAGGCGCCGATGGTGCCCTTGTAGTCGATGCCGTCCAGCTCGTAGCTGTCGAGGTAGGTCGTGGTCAGGTCGAACTGGAGCTTGTCGCCCCAGACGCCGCCGGCCCACGGCACGTTCCAGCCGTACGAGACGGCCACGTCGACGCCCTTGGTCTGCAGAGCCGACACGTTGCCGAGCGGCGCGCGGGCCTTCAGGTTGCCGGCCGCGTCGCGGTAGATCAGCGGCAGGTTGATGCCCGAGTCGAAGCAGGCCGACGAGGTCATGCTGCCCGAAGCGAAGCAGGCCGAGACGATGCCCGAGACGCCGCCGCGGATCGTGCCGATGTAGTCGTCGATCTTGATGTCGTAGTAGTCGACCGTGGCGCTCAGGCCCGAGATGAAGCTCGGTTGCCAGACGACGCCGAAGGTGACGGTTTCCGACTTTTCTTCGTTCAGGCTCGGGTTGCCGTAGAAGAACGACTCCGTCTGGGTGTTCTGAGCGACGAAGTTGCCGGCGACCGGATCATAGCCCAGCTGCGCGGTGCAGAAGGCGCGGACCGAAGCCGACAGGGTGCGCGCGGCGCCCGTGCCCGGGTTGACGGTGGTGCAGGGGTCGAGCACGGCCGGGAAGCCTTGGTCGCCCGACTGGTACAGTTCGAACACCGACGGGGCGCGGCTGGCCTTCTGGAACATGGCCCGCAGCTTGACGTCGTGGATCGGCTTGTACTCGACGCCGACCTTGTAGCTGTAGACGCTGCCGACCGACGAGTAGTCGGAGTAGCGGCCGCCCAGTTCCAGGCCGAGGTACTGCACGCCGGTCACGTCGGCGACCAGCGGAACCACGGCTTCGGCGTAGAGTTCGCCGACGCTCGAACCGCCGCCGACGGCCTTTTCGGCGTTGAAGCCGAAGATGTCGCCCGAGTTCTTGGCGGCGTCCGGAGTGAACGACAGGGTGTCTTCACGCCATTCGGCGCCGACGGCCACCGACAGGTCGCCGGCCGGCAGCTTGAACAGCGGGCCGGTCGCGTAGACCGAACCGACGTTGCGCTCGAACACGGTCAGGTCCGAGAAGTTCAGGCGGATGAAGTTGGCCGCGGCCGTCGAGATGTTGCCGGCGCCGAACAGGTTCAGCGGGGCGCAGGTCGGGAACAGGGCCAGCGACGCGGTCGAGCAGCTGGTGGTGCTGGCGCCGGCGCCCGAGGCGATCGCCGCGGCGACCTTCGAACGCGAGACGTCGTTCTGCACGCCGACGCGGAACTCGGTGCGGCCGAAGCTGTAGAAGGCTTCACCGGTCCAGCCGTGACCCAGGTCGGCCTTCAGGCCGAGGTTGATCTGGTACAGATCCGAGTCGCGGGTTTCGACGCGCGGACCGACCTCGGCCATACGACGATCGACGTAGATCGCGGCGGTCGGGTTCGGACGGGTGGCCAGCAGAGTGGCCAGGCCCGGCGAGACGAAGGCGTTGTTATAGGGCACCTGGATGCCGGTGGCCGGGGTCGGCGCCAGCTGGGCCGAGTTGCGGCTGTCGGCGTAGTAGAGCTCGGCCGAGGCGGTCAGCCAGTCGGCGATCTCGTAGTTGCCCAGGGCGGTGATGTTGAAGCGCTCACCGGGCGAGAGCAGGTTGTTGACCGGCGAGAAGTTGTAGCGGTCGCCGGCCAGGGTGTTGACGAACGGACGCGGGCTGCCGTCGGTGTTGAAGGCATAGCGCACGTTCAGCGGGCTCGAGGTCGAACCGCCGAAG
>JASGDR010000331.1:0-15911 GCA_047607095.1 Caulobacter sp. | reverse complement strand
GTCGCCTTTGGCGACACCTCCCCCAGAGGGGGAGGATCTTTACGATCCGAACGGTTCGGGCAGAAGCCGCTCGTAGCCCTTCCTCACCGCGCCGTAGCATTCGCAGGCGATCGCCTCGAGGCCGGCCCGGTCGAGGATGTCGACCACGCCGCGGCGGTAGCGGATCAGGCCTTTGGCCTGCAGGGCGCCGGCCACGGCGGTGACCGTGGTGCGCTGCACGCCCAGCATGTCGGCCAGGAATTCCTGGGTCAGGCTGATGGTGTCGACGTCTATGCGGTCGCGGAAGCCCAGCAGCCAGCGGCAGAAGCGGGCCTCCACCGCGTGCAGGGCATTGCAGGCGACCGACTGGATGGCGTGGCCGAACAGGGCCTCGTTGTGGCGTTCGATCAGGTCGCGCAGCACCGGGCTGCGCTCGACGCCTTCGCGCAGGGCCGAGGCGCTGATGCGCGAGGCTCCGCCGGGAGCCTGGACGATGGCGCGCGACAGCGACTGGCGCGGCGAGATGGCGGCCATCAGGCCAAGGCCGCCCTCGCGGCCGATCGTGGCGGATTCGATGGCCGCGCCGTTGTCCATCAGCGTCATCAGCGAGATGACGCAGTCGTGCGGAAAGTAGACCGCGTCGATCGGATCGCCGGGATCGTACAGCAGCTTCCCCTTCTCCAGGTCCTGATGGGACAGCTGGGCGGCGATGTAGCCGAAGTCCTCGGGGGGCAGAGAAGCGAGCAGACGGTTCTTCAAGGGGTGTAGAGGCCCTGTCATGGCGAATCGAACGCCGGCTTGCGGCAAGGGTTGCAAGCTATAGGCAGGACTGGGGTGCGGCGCTGTCAGGTAGCCGACGCAATGCAGACGAGGTCGGAAGTAAATCGAGGTGCGGCTATATTGTGGCCGTATGGGCTGCAATAGCTCTGACTATCTCGCCTATGTCGGGTTCCCGACAAAGAGTGTTTCGCGAGGCTGAAACTACTGAGAAATCAAAGGTCGCTTGGCGGGTGACGCAAGGAAAAGGCCGCGCCCGGGAGGGCGCGGCCTGCGATCGTCCGTCGGCGGACCGGGCGAGCCCTAGAACCCCATCAGCCGCGCATAGCGATCCCGATGGAACGAAGCCCCGCCGAACAGGGCCTCGGCCACGCGCGCGCGCTTCATGTAGAGGCCGGCGTCGTGCTCGTCGGTCATGCCGATGCCGCCGTGCATCTGGACCATCTCGTTGGACGCCAGGTGCAGCACCTCGGAGGCCTTGGCCTTGGCGAGGGAGGAAAGAGCCCGGGCGTCGGCGCCGGCGTCGAAGGCCTCGAGCGCGGCCTCGACGCAGGAGCGGGTGGTCTCCAGATCCGTGAACCACTTGGCGGCGCGGTGCTGCAGGGCCTGGAACGTGCCGATCACCTGGCCGAACTGGGTGCGGGTCTTCAGGTAGTCGAGCGTGATTTCGAAGGCGGCCGTCGCCGTGCCCAGCATCTCGGCGGCCAGGCCGGCATAGGCGCGGTCGAGCACGGGTTCGAGGATCGCCCAGCCCTTGCCGGCTTCGCCCAGGACGGCGTCGGCGCCGACCTCGACGCCGTCGAACGCGATCCTCGCCGCGCCGCGGCTGTCGGCCAGGGCAAGGTGCGTGCGGACGACGCCCGGGGCGTCGCCGGGCACGAGGAACAGGGTGATCCCGTCGGTCTCGCCGCTTTGGCCCGACGTGCGGGCGGCGACGATCAGCAGGTCGGCGGCCTCGCCGTCGAGGACGAAGGTCTTGGTTCCGTTGAGCGCGTAGCCCTCGCCCGAGCGGGTGGCGGTCAGGGCGATCCGCGTCGGACTGTGGTGGGCGTGCTCGTCGACGGCCAGGGTGGCGACGATCTCGCCGGAGGCGATCCTGGGCAGCCAGACGGCCTTCTGGGCGTCGGAGCCGCCAAGCTCCAGGGCCGAGGCGGCGATCAGGGCGGTGGACAGGAGCGGGGAGGCGGCCAGCGTCTTGCCGGTCTCCTCAAGGATCAAACCGAGGCCCAGATAGCCGAAGCCCGAGCCTTCATGGCTTTCCGGCACGACCACGCCGGCCCAGCCCATCTGGCCCATCTCGCCCCAGGCGGCCGGGTCGAAGCTGGCCTTCGAGCCCTCGTTGCGCAAGCGCCGCAAGGCCGAGACCGGGGCGCTTTCCTGGGCCCAGCTGCGGGCCGCGTCGCGCAGCATCGTCTGTTCTTCGGTCAGGACGGCCATGTCAGGCTTGCTCCGGGTCTTGATGGCGGACGGCCCATTCCAGGGCCTGTTCGAGACGGTCGTTGCCCCAGAAGAGCTCGCCGTCGGCGGTGACGAAGGAAGGGGCGCCGAACAGGCCGCGTTCGCGGGCCTGGCGGACGTGGTCTTTCAGCTGGTCCTTGACCGGCGCCGAATTGGCGGCGGCCAGGACGTGCTCGGGGCCGGCGCCGACGCCGGCGATAAGCGGGCTCAGGACTTCGGCGCTAGATATGTCGAGGTCGTCGACGAAGTTGGCCTGGTAGACGGCGCGGCTGAAGGCCGGCGTCCAGCCGTCTTCCAGCCCGCATATCGCTATGCGAGCGGCCAGCAGCCCGTTGCGCGGGAACTGGCTGGGATGGTGCAGCGGCAGGCCTTCGCGGTCGCAGACCCGCGCGAGGTCGCGCCACATATAGTCGCCCTTCACCGGGAAGGCGTTGAACGGGCTGTCGGTCAGGCCCTGCTGCTCGTGGAACAGCGGGCCGACCAGGAACGGCCGCCACAGCACCGCGACCCCGGCCTGGGCGGCCAGGGTCTCCACCCGCATGGCGGCGGGGTAGGAGTAGGTGGAGGCGAACTCGTACCAGAACTCGATCATGGCCTGGACCCGATCATCGGATTGCGTCGCGGCTTCCTACTGGTGATCCAGCAGGCCGAGCACGCGCTTGGCGACGACGTTGAGGTTCACCTCGCTGGTGCCGCCTTCGATCGAGTTGCCCTTGGCGCGCAGCATGGAGCGCAGGGCGGCGATCTCGTCGTCCGAGAAGCCTTCGCCCTCCCAGCCCAGGCCCTGCAGGCCCAGCGCCTCGACCAGCAGCTCGGTGCGCTCCTGGTTCATCTTGGCGGCGGCGTACTTGATGATCGAGACGGCGGCGCTGGGGCCCGAGCCGGTCTTGGACTCGGCTTCGGCCCGGCGGACGGTCAGCAGGAAGGCGTGGGCGTCCATCTTGTGGGCGGCGATGCGGGCGCGCAGGTCGCCATCGGCGATGCGGCCTTCGCCGTCGACGCCGACATGGGTCTTGGCGGCCTCGGCCACGTCGAGCCCGCCGCCGCCGCCGAAACCGGCGGCCGAAATGTTCTGGCGCTCGTACTGGAGCAGGCGCTTGGCGATGTCCCAGCCGCCGTTGACCCTGCCGACCAACTGCTCCTTGGGGACCTTCACATTGTCGAAGAAGGTCTCGCAGAACGGCGAGGAGCCGCTGATCAGCTTGATCGGCCGCGCCTCGACGCCGGGCGAGGTCATGTCGAACAGCACGAACGAGATGCCCTCGTGCTTCTTCGCGGTATCGGTGCGCACCAGGCAGAAGATCCAGTCGGCCTGGTCGGCGTAGCTGGTCCACACCTTCTGGCCGTTGATCAGCCAGTGGTCGCCCCCCTTCTCGTCTTTGACTTCTTCGCATTTGGTCTGGAGGGAGGCGAGGTCGGAGCCGGCGCCGGGTTCGCTGTAGCCCTGGCACCAGCGGGTCTCGCCGCGAACGATCGAGGGCAGGAAGCGCTGCTTCTGCTCCTCGGTGGCGTATTCGAGCAGCACCGGGCCCAGCATCCAGACGCCGAAGCTCATCAGGGCGGGGCGGGCCTTGATGCGGCGCAGCTCCTGCTCCAGCACCTTGTTCTCGGCCTTCGACAGGCCGCCGCCGCCGTACTGCTTGGGCCACATCGGCGCGGTCCAGCCCTTGTCGGCCATGCGGTCGAGCCAGAGCTTGGCCTCGGGGTTCTTCCACTGGGCCTTGCGGCCTCCCCACGGCGCCTCCTTCTCGTCGGTCATCGGCGTGCGCATGGAGGGCGGGCAGTTGGCCTCGAGCCAGGCGCGCGTCTCGGCGCGGAAGGTGTCGAGTTCGGTGGCGCCGAAGTCGGCCATGACGGCTGTCTCCCTGGGTTCGTGCCGGGCGCTTGGCGGCCCGCTTCGGAGGGCAGACTAGCCCAGCGGACGCCGGGGGCAAGTCGATTCAAACGATCGTTCGCATCGCGACGCGCGACGGGAACGCCGTGAAGGCGTTATAGAAGCGCCGATGACGTTTCCCCGTCCGGGATTCGCCGATCAGGGGTCTTGATGTCCGCGCCAGAACTGAGACCCGCCGCCCTGGCGATCGCGCCGACCCTGGCGGCGATCCTGGCCGCCTCGGCGGGCGTGCTGCTGCTGGCCTCGGGCGCGACGCCGTCGGAGCCGACGCGCTTCGCGATCCTGTTGGCTTTCGCGCCGTCGATGCTGATCGAGATCAGCCACTTCGTCTCGTCGATCCTGGGCCTGGTTCTGGTGCTGCTGGCCTTCGGCCTGCGGGCGCGGCTGGACGCGGCCTGGTGGGCGACCCTGGTGATGCTGGCCGCGGGCGCGGTGCTGGCGATCTTCAAGGGCCTGAACTGGGAAGAGACGGCCACGCTGAGCGCGTTCTTCATCGCCATCGTGCCGTTCCACGAGGCGTTCCCGCGCAAGGCGGCCCTGTCGCGCATGGAGATCACGCCCGGCTGGCTGCTGTCGGCGGCGGCGGCGATCGGCGGCGCGGCCTTCCTGGGCTGGTGGATGTTCCACCACACCGAATACGCCGACCGCTCGTGGATGCGGATCATGGGCGACAAGGAGGCCGCGCGGGCCATCCGCTCGTCGATCGCCGCGGCGGTGGTGCTGATGGGCATCGGCCTGTGGCGGCTGATCGCCACCCCGGCGACGCCGGCGGTGGTCGACGACACCGACCCCGATTTCGACCGCGTGCGGGCGATCCTGGCCAAGGCCGAGGCCGCCGAGCCGGCCTCGAACCTCGCCCTGCTGGGCGACAAGCGGTTCCTGTTCTCGGCCTCGGGCGAGAGCTTCCTGATGTTCGGCGTGCGCCGCCGCTCGTGGATCGCCATGGGCCCGCCCGTGGGGCGCGAGGACGAGCGCATGGAGCTGTTCTGGCGCTTCCGCGAGCTGGCCGACGCCCACGCGGCGCGCGCCGGCTTCTACGCCCTGGGCCCCGAAGACCTGCCCGACACCGTCGATCTGGGCCTGGCCATCCAGAAGACCGGTGAAAGCGCGGTGGTGCCGCTGGAGAGCTTCTCGCTCGCCGGTCGCCGCCGCGAGGTGCTGCGCCGCAACTGGCGCAAGGCCGGCGAGGGCGGCGCGACCTTCGAAATGATCCCGGCCGGCGCGGCGATGACCGTGATGGCCGAGCTGCGGGTGATCTCCGACGCCTGGCTGGCCCACCACGCCGGCGGCGAGAAGCAGTTCTCGATGGGCGGCTTCGAGCCGCGCTACGTCGCCGAGTTCCCGGTCGCCCTGGTGCGCTCGGAAGGCCGCATCGTCGCCTTCGCCACCCTGTGGACCACGGCCCACAAGGCCTCGTTCTCGATGGACCTGATGCGCTACTCCGACGAGGCGCCCAAGAACATCATGGACTACCTGTTCGTCGAGCTGCTGCAGTGGGGCAAGGCGGAGGGCTATACGGCGTTCGAGTTCGGCATGGCCCCTCTGGCGGGTCTGGAGGACCGTCCGCTGGCGCCGATCATGTCGCGCGTGGGCCGCCTGCTCTACGAGCGGGGCGAGGGAATCTACAATTTCCAGGGCGTCCGGCGGTACAAGGACAAGTACGACCCGGTCTGGCAGCCGCGGTACATTGCGGCGCCTCGTCGCTGGGCGATCCCTTTTCTGCTCGCCGACATCGGCCTGATGTCGTCCGGCGGCGTCTCCGGACTGACCAAAAGGCCGCGACCTAATAGCGCGGGTCGCCCGTCTTAAGGCCCAGCAGATTGAGCGCGTGAGCGGCCAGAAGCAGGGTCGCCACCGCCGTCATCATCATCATCGGGCGCCACGGCGCCATGCGCGGACCCTTTGCGGGGTTGGAAGGACGCGCGCCCAGCCAGCCGAACAGGATGGTGAGGGCGATCGTCGTCGCGCCCGCGATCAGGGTGAAAATCATGTCCATGAGCGCGAAATGGCCTGCGACAATCGGCCTGGCAATAGGTTAATGTGCGTTAACACACGGGAACTGAATCCCCTATACATACCTTGGTAACTGTGTCTGTTAACCTGTCCACAAGAACGCTACATCTAGCGTTTTTGGTCGCGTTTACACGCTAGGAATCGGTGACTAGCGTGGGTCCCCAGGTGCGGGGAGAACGATTCGCATGACTGCCGCGGCTCCATGGAGCGTAAAGGGAATTGACCCGAAAGCACGGGAGGTCGCCAAGGACCTCGCCCGTCGCTCGGGCATGACCCTCGGTGAGTGGCTGAACCGGATGATTATCGAGGGCGACGCCCCCGGTTTCGAGGCCGCGAACAACGACTCCTTTAACGATACCGGTCGTTCGAACGGCCGCGCCGTTTACCTTGAGGCCGACCGGGCCGAGGCGCCGTCGCGCATCGAGGCTCCCGAACATCCCGCCGACGAGGTGGGCCGCATGGCGTCGGCGCTCGACCGCCTGACCCAGCGCATCGAGGCCGCCGAGGCCCGTTCGGCCCAGGCCATCACCGGCATCGACCAATCCGTGCGCGGCGCGCTGCAGCGCCTGTCCAATTCCGAACGCGAGCAGATCGCCGTCGCCGCCCGCTTCGAAGGCCTGGCCGACGAGATCAAGACCGACCAGAACCGCAACGCCGAGCGCCTGCGCCGGATCGAGAACGAGGCCGCCGGTCCGCGCTCGGCCGAGGCCCTGCGCGCGCTGGAAAGCGCCGTCGGCCGCGTGGCCAACCACCTTTACGAAGGCGAGAGCCGCACCCGCGAAACCCTGGCGGCTCTGGAAGCCAAGGTCGCGGCCCAGGGCTCGACCGCGCAGGCCGGTTCGAACTCGGCCGTGGTCGAGGAAGTGGTCGCCCGACTGCAGGAACGCCTGGAAGCCGCCGAGGCCCGCACCGCCGAGGCGCTGCGTGAGCTGGGCGGTTCGTTCTCGGCCCTGGACAACCGCCTGTCGGCCGTCGAGGGCGAGGGCGGCAGCGCCCAGAAGCGCCTCGAGGAACTGGCCGGCAGCCTGTCGGCCAAGATGGAGGCCGCCCGGGTCGAGATGGCCGCCAAGCTGCGCGAGACGGCCGACGGCCGGTTCGACCGCATGGAGCGCAAGCTGGGCGAGATGACCGCCCACATCCAGGCCGCCGAGCAGCGCTCGGCCCAGGCCATCGAGCGCATGGGCCGCGAGGTCGTCGGCCTGGCCGACGCCTTCAACCGCCGCATCCAGACCTCGGAAGCCCGCCAGGCCAACGCCATCGAGCAGGTCGGCGGCGAGGTGGCGCGCATCGCCGCCAGCGTCGAGCACAAGCTGAACCGCGCCGACAGCGTCCAGGCGCAGGCCCTGGAGAAGCTGGGCGTCGAGATCGCCCGCATCACCGAGAAGCTGGCCGAGCGCATCAGCGCCTCGGAGCGCCGCAACGCCCTGGCCATCGACGACGTCGGCGACCAGGTGGTTAGGGTTACCGATCGCCTGAACCAGCGCGCCGAGCGCAGCTCGCAGGAGCTGATCGACCGCATCCGCCAGTCGGAGGAGCGCACCGCGCGCCTGCTCGACGAGGCCCGCGAGAAGATCGACACCCGCCTGGCCGACGCCCAGCGGCGTCTGGCCGAGACCCCGGCCCCCGCGCCGGCCCCGGTCCGTCAGGCCCCCCCGGCGTCGCCCTTCGAGGCCGACCGCTTCTCGTTCGGCGGCGAGGCCGTCAGCGAGGACGTGTTCGAGCAGCCGACCTTCCCGCAGCCCAGCTTCCCGCCGGCCGCCGCCCCGGTCGCGCCCTCGGCGCCGGCCTATAGCGCGCCCGCCGCCTTCGAAGCCGACTTCCCGGTCGAGGAGCCCGAGGCGCCCGGTTTCGCCGACGAGGATTTCGAGGCCGCCGACGGCTTCGCCGTGACGCCGCCCCAGCCGGAACCGGCCTTCGAGGCCGACGCCTTCGATCCCGAACCGTCGCCGGCGCCGCCGTCGACCCGCCCGATGTCGACCCGCGAGGTCATCGAGCAGGCCCGCGCCGCCGCCCGCGCCGCGGCCGCCGGCGCCGAGAGCAAGGCCAAGGCGCGTCCCGCCAAGGCCGAGAAGGCTGACAAGACCCCCGGCAAGTCGCTGTTCGCCGGCTTCGGCAAGGCCCTGCCCAAGAAGTCCAAGCGCGGCGCGTCGTCGACCCTGGTCGCGGCCCTGCTGGTTTCGGCCGGCGCCGCGGCGCTGGGCGTGGGCATGGCCGCCGCCACCCTGATGCCCGACCGCGCGGGCGGCTCGGTCAACGACCGCGTGGCCAAGGCCATCGCCGGCCGCGCCGCCGACGTCGAGATCAAGACCGCCGAAGCCGACACCACCCCGGCTCAGCCGCGCGTGGCGATGGCCGTGGTGACCCCGGCCGCCCAGGCGGCGACCGCGCCGGTCGCTCCGGCTCCCGTCGCCGAGCCGGCCGTCGACGCCGGCGAGGCCCTGTTCGCCCAGGCCGTCGACCTGCTGGAAGCCAAGGATCGCGCCGGCATCGCCCCGCTGCGCAAGGCCGCCAACCTGGGCATGCCCAAGGCCCAGTTCATCCTGGCCAAGATGTACGAAGAGGGCGAGGGCGGCCTGAAGCGCGACCTGACCGAGGCCCGCCGCTGGTACGAGCGTGCGGCCCAGGGCGGCGACGCCAGCGCCATGCACAATGTCGGCCTGTTCGCCTCGCGCGGCCAGGGCGGCCCGCAGAACTGGACGACGGCCGCCAACTGGTTCCGCAAGGCGGCCGAGGCCGGCCTGGTCGACAGCCAGTTCAACATGGGCCGGCTGTACGAGAAGGGCACGGGCGTCGCCCAGAACCCGGCCGAGGCCTATCGCTGGTACCTGATCGCGGCCCGCGCCGGCGACGTCGAGGCCCGCGCCCAGGCCACCCGCCTGCGCGGCCAGCTGACCCCGGAAAGCCAGCGCATCGCCGAGCGTTCGGCCGAGTCCTTCCGTTCGCGCCTGGCCGCCGCGCCGCGCACGACCCAGGTGGCTGCGGTCTCGCCGTCGGCCGGTGTCGCCACCGCCCAGCGCGCCCTCTCGCAACTGGGCTACTATCAGGGTCCCAAGGACGGCGTCTCCTCGCCGGCCCTGCGCATGGCCGTCCAGGCCTATCAGCGCGACCAGAACCTGCCGAGCTCCGGGGCCCTCGACGGCGAGACCCTGAACAGGCTGTCGGCCTTCGGTCGGTAACCGCGCGACATCGAGATCTCATGGAGACGCCCCCGGGACCCCGGTTCCGGGGGCGTCTTCGTATCGGGGCCTCGGCGCATACCGCGTGGACCTCGGCGCCGACCTCGGTAATAGTCATCGTTTCGACGCAAACCCGCGACGGGTGAAACAATTCGACGCGGGGCTTGGGCTATCGTTGCTGTGAGTTACGCGACCGGCGGGACGCCGACGGCCGCGAACGGGGTGGGGGGATGGCTCTCGGGCCTTCCGGAGGAGTGCTGACCTGATGACGGATCACGTGAGCGAACGCGTGCCGGTTCCGCGCACCGTATGGATGTTCGGTCTGGCCACCCTGGTTCCCTTCGTCGTCGCTTCGGGCCTTTTCTGTTACGGCCCGCTGTCGCAGCGCAGCCCGGCCCTGGTGGCCCTGCTGGCCTATTCGACCGCCATGCTGTCCTATCTGGGCGGGGTGCGATGCGGGCTCGAGATCGACCACATCCGCCCGCGCTGGGTGACCCTGGCGCTGTCGCTGCTGCCGCCGCTGGCCGGGGTGGCGCTGATGCTGGGGGCCGACCGCTTCGGCGCCGCCTGGCAGCTTTCCGGCTTCCTGTTCGTGTTCCTGCTGCAATGGCTGTGGGACGTCACCAGCCACGAGGGGCCCGCCTGGCGCCCGCGTCTGCGCACCCTGCTGACCACCGGCGCGGCTTTATCCCTGGCCTTCGCCCTCGAGCAGGCCCTGGCGCTCTAAGTCAGCGCTCCCCACAGAAGCACCACCGACGGCGCGCTTGCTCCCAGCAGGGAGATCGCCAACTGGGCGGCGGCGACGCGAGACCGCTTCCAGCCTCGCCAGCACAACACGAGCCCGACCGTGACCGCCGCCAGGGAAAAGCCGAACGCCAGGACGTGGTCTTCGATGCGGCCCGCGTCGGCGGAGAACATCAAGAGTAAGCCGTAGGGAACCATCGACAGGCAGAGGCATGTCAACGCCCCGAGCAGATAGACCATGCCGAATTCCCTTCAGGCCGCGCCGGACGGCGAAGCTTAGGGCTGGGCGACGGAGCTGTTAAGGCCCGCTACCGCGCCGCCACCGCCTTCTGCGCCAGCGGATCGTCCAGGCAGGCCTTGGCCACGGCGTGGTTCAGCTTGGCCTTCTTCTTCTCGAGGCGATGGGTCAGCGCCGTGCCGGCCGCCGCGCCGGCGAACGGGACCACGACGTTGCCGCCCACCCCCACGACGGCGCGGACGATGCGGTGGTCGTTGTACTGCTCGGCCTCGGCTCGGGCCCGGCGGCACTGGGCGCTGTCGTAGCGCGGCTGGCTGGGATCGAGCCTGGCGACGGTGTCGCGCGGGGCCGGGTTGCTGGCGCAGGCCGACAGGACCAGAAGGGCGGCGACGCTCGGGATCAGCGGGCGCATGGGGCTTTGTCTCCCAGATGGACGTTTCGCCGCTAACGCCGCCGGCGGCCGGAGCGATCCCAAGGCGCAGCTGCGCCGATCCCGGCGGAAGGGGCGCAGTTGCCCGTTCGTTTCACCGCCGCGAAGTGTTAATCAGCGGGCCGTGAGCGCCCTTCCTCCGAGTCTCGACCTTGCCCCGGCCCTGGTGGTGCTGCCGGGCCCGCGCGCCGGCGTGGCCGACGGGACGGGCGAGGGCCGCGTGATCCGGCCGCCGGACGCGCGCGACCTGTTCGAGCACGGTCCGGTGCTGGTGGCCCACGCGGCCATGACGGCCAAGCGCCTGAACCTGCATGCGCCGCTGCGCTATCCCGGCATTTTCGACGTGCTGGAGCTCTACGCCTTCACGCGGCCGGCGACCTTCTGCGCGCCGTCGGCGGTGGGCCTGGCCATGGCGCTGGGCCTGCCCGAGCCTCGCGGCGCGGCGGCCCAGGCCCAGACCCTGCGCGAGGCGGCCGATTTCCTGCTGCGCGAGCTGGCCCTGACCCCGCGTCCGTCGCGGGAAGAGGCGCTGGCCGTGGCCGAGACCCTGGGCCGCGCCGGCTGGGCCTGGGGGGCCGCGGTTGTCGGGGCGCTGCGCTCGGTTCCGGTCGGCAACCAGTTCCGCAGCTCCGGTCTCGACGTCTGGTCGCGTCTCGTCGAGTGGGAGGATCAGGCGCCGGTCGGCGAGCCGCTGTCGCGCCCGATCGATCCCGAGGCCGCCAGCGAACGCCTCAAATCGCTGCTGGCCCGCGCGGGCCTGGACGAGGTGCGCGAGGCCCAGGATACCTACGCCCGCGAGGCCTCCTACGCCTTCCAGCCCAGGGAGCGGGAAGGCGAGCCGCGGATGATGCTGGCCGAGGCCGGCACCGGCGTCGGCAAGACGCTCGGCTATCTGGCCCCCGCCAGCGTCTGGGCCGAGGCCAACGGGCCCTCGGTGTGGATCAGCACCTACACCCGCGCCCTGCAGCGCCAGATCGAGCGCGAGAGCGCCGCCATCTATCCCGACGCCCTGGTGCGCGCCCGCAAGGCCGTCGTGCGCAAGGGGCGTGAAAACTATCTGTGCCTGCTGAACCTGCAGGAACAGGTCAACAGCGCCCAGCTGGGCAACGGCGACCTGGTGGGCCTGGCCCTGGCCGCGCGCTGGGCCCGGGTCAGCCGCGACGGCGACATGACCGGCGGCGACTATCCGGCCTGGCTGCCGACGCTGTTTTCCGTGCCGCCCTCCGCCCAGGCCAGCGCCGCCAACCTGGTCGACCGCCGGGGCGAGTGCATCCACGCCGGCTGCCAGCACTATCGGGTGTGCTTCATCGAAAAGGCCGTGCGGGCTTCCAAGCGCGCCGACCTCGTGATCGCCAACCACGCCCTGGTCATGACCCAGGCGGCCTTCGACGGCGCCCGGGCGGCGCGCGGGCTGAAGGGCGACAACGAGACCACGGCGGTCAAGCGCGTGGTGTTCGACGAGGGGCACCACCTGTTCGACGCCGCCGACAGCGCCTTTTCCGCCGCGCTTTCCGGCGCGGAGGCCGCCGAGCTGCGTCGCTGGATCCGCGGCCCGGAAGGGCGCGGCCGGCGGGGCAGGGGGCTGGAGGCCCGGCTGCTCGACATCCTGGGCGACAAGGAAAGCGCCAGGGCGGCCCTGAACGCGGTGATCCAGGCCGCGACCGCCTTGCCGGGCGAGGGCTGGTCGGGGCGGATCGCGCCGCCTGACGGCCAGGTCACTCCGATCGGGCCGATCGAGAACTATCTCGTCGCCGTGATCGAGCAGCTGCGCGCCCGCTCCAGCGAGCGCGGCTCGCCCGAGCAGGGCATGCAGTGCGCCGCCCGCCCAGCCGTGGATCTGGTGCGCGAGCGGGCCGGCGAGGCCGCCCGCGCCCTGGCCGGGATCGAGGCCCCGCTGCTGGCCCTGGCCCGCCAGCTGGAGGATGTGCTCGACGAGGACGCCGAGCATCTGGGCCCGTCCGAACGCGCCCGCATCGAGGGCGCGCTGCGGGGGCTGGACCGCCGGGCGCGCATGACCCTGCCGGCCTGGCGCTCGATCCTGAAGGCCATCGACGAGGACGCGGAAGACGATCCCGACTTCGTCGACTGGTTCGAGGCGACCTTCCTCTATGGCCGCGTCGTCGACGCCGCCTGTCGCCGCCACTGGGTGGACCCCACCGAGCCGCTGCGCGCGGCGGTGCTTTCCCCCGCCCACGGGGTGCTGGTGACCAGCGCCACGCTGGTGGATCCGGCGCTGGAGGATCCGTTCGCCCTGGCCGAGATGCGCACCGGCGCGGCCCGCCTGCCGCAGCCGCCCAAGGTGCTGCGCCTGGTTTCGCCCTTCGACTACGAGAAGAACGCCCGCGCCTTCGTCGTCACCGACGTCAACAAGGAGGACGCGCGCCAGGTCTCGGCGGCGATGCGCGAGCTCTTCCTGGCCGCCAACGGCGGGGCGCTGGGCCTGTTCACCGCCATCCGCCGGCTGAAGGCGGTGCATGAGCGCATCGCCGCGCCCCTGGCCGACAAGGGCCTGCCGCTCTACGCCCAGCACGTCGATCCGCTGGAGGCCGGGGCCCTGGTCGACATCTTCCGCGCCGAGGAGGACGCCTGCCTGCTGGGCACCGACGCTATCAGGGATGGCGTGGACGTGCCGGGGCGGTCCCTGCGCCTGCTGGTCTTCGACCGCGTGCCCTGGCCGCGTCCGGACATCCTGCACAAGGCCCGCCGCAGCAAGTTCGGCGGCAAGGGCTATGACGACTCCATCGCCCGCGCCCGGATCAGCCAGGCCTTCGGCCGCCTGATCCGGCGGGCCGAAGACCGCGGCGTCTTCGTCATGCTGGACGCCGCCGCCCCCACGAGGCTCTTTTCAAGCCTGCCCGAGGGTGTGACCATAGAGCGCGCCACGCTTGTCGAAGTCATTGAAGCGACGGCCGCATTTCTGTCCGAAGGGCGGGATTAAAGGCGGCGTGAGCGTCCTCCTTGGGGGGAGGGTCTAGGAGGATGAAGTTGCGGTTCTTCGTCGGGGCGACGGCCCTGTTGATCTCTGGCGTGCTGGCGGGGTCCGCCTCGGCGCAGGAATTCGTGCGCGGCGACTGCCTGAACGTGGTCCAGCCGACCAAGAGCCTGCGCTTCGAGAACGACGAGCACGCCCGCTGGTACAAACGCTTCTGGACGGGCAACTGCCAGGATCTGTCGCTGTGCTTCCCCGGCTCGCCCAACTGGAACGACATCGTCACCAAGTTGATCACCAAGGGCGGCGCGGCCGAAAAGCCGGCGCTTCTGCCCAAAGCGTGCAAGCTGGGCCAGATGATCGGCATGGAATGGGCCCGCGACCGCCGCATCAAGCGGATCAGCACCCAGGACCTCAAGCGCTTCTCCAACATCCTCGACGACGCCGGCGATCCGCTGAAGGGCGTCGAGGCGGTCGAGGCCAGGGCGCGCGCCCTGCTGGCCAGGCCGCAAGGCTGACCCGGCAGGCCGGCTCGCCCCCGAACCGTCGTATTGGCGTCTCCCGACCGTCGAATTTGTGCAATCGAGCAGGTATAGAGGAGCGGTGGGGAGAAGAGCAGCAAGGGAGCGATCCTATGGCCGTGACCACCACCGATCTCGCCATCGACGACAAGGCCGCGCCCAGCGAGGTCCGGTCCGCCCGGGCCCTGGTGCAGGCCGTGCGCTGGCGCAGCGGCCTCTCCCAGGCCGAATTCTCCCGCGCCTTCGCCATACCCCTGCCGACGCTGAGCGAGCTGGAGCACGGCGAGGCTCGTCCCGACGCGGCCATGCTGGCCTATCTGCGGGTCATCGACCACGCGCCGGACGTGGTGCGCGAGGCGCTGAACCGAGCGGGGCTTTAGCCCCGCTACTTCCCCCGCTTCTGCGAGAACAGCCAGGACCGCCAGGCGTCGTCGTGCATCATGTCGGGCGGCACCAGGTGGGCCATGCCCTTGTAGGAGACGAACCGCACCGTGCCGCCGGCGTCGGCCAGGGCGCCGGCCCAGGCCAGGTCCGGGGCGTAGGGGTTCTCGCGGTCCTTGTCGCCGTGAACGATCATGACCGGGGTCGGGGCGACCTTGGGGGCCAGGGCGCGTTCGGGCGGTACGCCGGAGAAGGCGACCACGGCGGCGAACCTGCCGGGCCGGTCCGCCGCCAGGTTCATCGCGGCCGAGCCGCCCATCGAGAAGCCGACGAGATAGATGCGGTCGGGATCGATCGGCAGGCGGGCGGTCAGGTCGTCGATCAGGGCCTGGACGGCCGGCAGGCTGGCGCCCGGACGCGAGGCCGGCAGGCGATCCGCGCCCTTGGCGTAGTCGGCCGTGCGGGTCGGGGCCTGGGGGACCAGCACGAAGGCGGGGAAGGCCTTGGTGGTTTCGGGGCGCGCCCAGCTGCGGGCGAACGGCCCCATCTGGGCCTTGTTGTCGACGCCGACGGCGCCGGAGCCGTGCAGCACCACGACCAGCGGCAACCGCTCCTTGGCGCTGGGCGCGAGCAGGCGATAGGGCAGGCGTACGCCGCCGGGCGCGGTGAAGTCGGCCGCGACGAAGGCCTCGGCCGCCGGCAGGTCGACCGGGGGCGGCAGCGGCGTGGTCCTGTAGCTGCGCATCTCGACCGCCAGGCTCGGCGCGGGCGGACCGGGTCGCTGCGGCGTGGCGCAGGCCCCCAGCGGTAGGCAGGCGAGCAGGAGAAGCGGCTTTTGCATGCCGTTTGCATAACGCGCTTCGCGCCGAATGTCTGGTGGTCGACACCGGCCGTTTGTCGAACCCCGGGGCAACCCTCGCCGTGGTCGGCGGGTTTAACTCCCGACGCCCTCGCGGGCGAAGCACGGGAGAAACCGGTCATGATCGGTCAAAGGCATCATCAGGAAGACGGCCGCCACTTCACGCACGGCACGGCCGCCACCACCGCCGACTGCGCCTCGGAGGCCAAGGTCCGCCCCGAGGACCGCCACATCGAGGCCCCGCACGCCAAGCCGGCCGAAAAGCCGCTGGCGGAGAACGAAAAGCACGACCAGCTGGCCGAGAAGGTCGAGTGCTCGGAAAGCCGTCAGGAAGCGCTGCTGGACGAGGGTCTGGAAGAAAGCTTCCCCGGCAGCGACCCGGTCAGCGTCAAGCGGATCACCTGATCGGGGGGCTTTATCCCTCCTCAAGCCCCGCGCGGGAAACGCGCGGCGGCGCGGGCCGCGAAGCCGCCGCGGGCGACCTCGGCCTCGGCCGTGTCCGCGGCGGGCAT
>JASGDR010000330.1:0-5062 GCA_047607095.1 Caulobacter sp. | reverse complement strand
GGCCGCTGGTCTGGAAGAACAGCAGGATCGCCGGGCCCATGACGCCGATGCCGATCATCGGCAGCCACAGGTACCAGCGCTTGTCGCGGCCGCCCAGGCGGTCGGCGGCGAAGCCGAAGATCAGCGTGCCGACGAAGCCGGTGACGCCCTGCAGCAGGCCGCTCAGCGAGCCGACCTCGGTCGAGCTCATGTGCTGCACGCGGATCATGTAGGTCGGCACCCAGTTCTCGAAGGCGCTGGCCGAGGCCGAGATCAGGGCAAAGCCCAAGGCGATGGGCAGGAAGCAGGGGTGGGTGATGATGTGGCCGGCCGCCTCTCTCAGCGAATACTGGCGGGCGTTCTCCTCGGTGGCGGCGTCGTAGGCGCCGCGCGGCGGCTCGCGCACGATCAGGAAGAACAGGGTCGCCACGATCATCCCCGGGAAGCCGACGATCAGGAAGGCGCTGCGCCAGCCGAAATGGTCCTCCAGCACGCCGCCGAAGGTCAGGCCCGCCCACATGCCGATCGAGATGCCCAGGCTGTAGACGGCGATGGCGGCCCCGCGCCGGGCCTGCGGGAAGTAGTCGGAGATCAGCGAATAGGCGGCCGGCGAACAGCCCGCCGATGAGACGGCGATGCCGAAGCGGGCCAGGGCCAACCCCATGAAGTTGGTCACGAAGCCGCTGATCACCGTCAGCGTGCTCCAGGTGCCGATGGCGGCGGCGATGATCGCCCGGCGCGAGCCCTTGTCGGCCAGGCGCGCGATCGGAAAGCCCGCCAGCGAATAGAGCAGGGACGAGCCGAAGCCGGTCAGCAGGCCGATCTCGGTGTTGCTGACCTTCAGGTCGCGGCTGATCGGGTCGACCAGGATGATCAGCAGGAAACGGTCGATCCAGCTGAACGTGTAGACCAGCGTCAGCATGGCCAGGACGATCCAGGCCCGGGTCGACACCTTGGCCGCGGTGGCGGCGTCGGTGGGGGCGGCGATAGCGGCGTCGGCCATGTTCGTTCCGTGGGAGTCTCTGACCCCTCCGACGAAGCACGGCGCGTGTCGCGGGTAGATGGCGTTATCGGCAACCATGCTTGGCGGGGCGCGTAAGGAAGCGCAGGCCCGCTTGGAAAGCGGCGCCGTTCACTTCCAAATTCGCGCAACCATCATTGTGCAACGCGACATTCTCGCTGGCGGCCTCCTGCCAAATCCTCCCATTGAGACCGGCTTGAGCGAGACGCGAGCGGCCTTTCCGGGAGGAGGAAAGCGCCACGAACCCGCGTCCGCCGTCATCCTCGATCCAGAGGCCAGGCCCGTCCGACGGCTCGCAGCTTAAGGGGATAATCGTGATGTATTCGGATTTCGTGACGGCTCGCCGACGGGGGCGCGGCCTGAAGGCGACGCTGATGGTCGCCGGAATGCTGGCGGCGGTCTCGCCGACCCTGGCCTGGGCCCAGACCGGGATGGCGCCGGCCGACGACAACATGGTGCCCGAGCTGGTCGTCACTGCCCAGAAGCGTTCGGAAAACGTCCGCGACGTGCCGCTCAGCATCAGCGTCCTGACCGGCGACCAGCTGGCCAAGCAGCACGTGGCCAACTATGCCGACCTCGCCCGCAGCACGCCGGGCCTGTCGTTCAGCAACACCGGCAGCAGCGGCCTGTCGCGCATCAGCCTGCGCGGCATCAGTTCCTCGCAGGGTTCGGCGACGGTCGGCGTCTATCTGAACGACGTGTCGCTGACGATCCCGAACCAGTTCTTCACCGGCGTGACCCTGCCGCGCCTGTTCGATCTCGACCACGTCGAGGTGCTGCGCGGCCCGCAAGGCACGCTCTACGGCGACAGCTCGCTGGGCGGCACCCTGCGCTTCATCACCAAGGCCCCGAAGCTGGGCGGTTATGAGAGCAGCGCCGAGGGCGAGGTCTCGCACACCGACGAAGGCGGCGTGAACTATCTGTTCGGCGGCATGATCAACGCCCCGGTCGGCGAGAACGCGGCCTTCCGTCTGGCCGTGCAGCGCGAATATCAGAGCGGCTTCATCGACCACGTGAATTCGGCCGGCGTGGTCGACAACAAGAACGTCGACACCGAGCGCACCACGGCCCTGCGCGCCAGCTTCCTGTGGGAGCCCAGCGACGACCTGAAGGTCACCTCCACCGTCCAGTGGCAGCAGACCGACTCCGACGACACCGGCATCACCAAGCTGTCCCTGGGCAAGTTCCAGGAGAACCGCCCGGTGCGCGAGCCGAGCGAGGACACCCTGTTCGCGCCCAGCGTCACGGTCGAGAAGCGGTTCGGCGACCTGACCTTCACCTCGATCAGCGGCTACGCCTATCGCCGCTTCGATCGTCAGTTCGACGGTTCGATCTATGACAGCGAGTACGTCGCCAGCGTGCTCGACGACAGCTACGGCGCGACCTACGAGACGATCGCGGCCCTGCCTGGGATCATGCGCAACAAGGACGCGGTGGCCACCTACAGCCAGGAGTTCCGCCTGGCCTCGCCGTCGCTGGCGGAAAGCGGCAAGCGCTACGAGTGGCAGGTCGGCGCCTATTTCGCCAAGCAGAAGATCACCAGCCTCGACCACGAGTACGTACTGGGCCTCGACGCGGCTGTGGCCTCGGAACTGGGCACGACGACCGAGGACGCCCTGGGCTACGCCACGCCGGGCGGCCTGATCGGCTACTTCAACTCGGTGCGCCGCAACAACCAGATGGCCGTCTTCGCCGAAGGTTCGTTCAAGGTCACCGACAAGCTGAAGGCCACCGTCGGCCTGCGTCAGGTCAAGGCGTCCAGCCAGTATGCGCTGGAGGAGGGCGGCTGGCTGGCCGACGGGGCTCCGGCTCATGACGACGCCTCCACCCGTTCGGCCCCGCTGACGCCGAAGTTCGCGGTGACCTACGAGGCCTCCAAGTCGGTGTCTCTGTACGCCAACGCCGCCAAGGGCTTCCGCCTGGGCGGTCAAAACAACGCCCTGACCTCGTTCTGCGCGGCCGATGTGGCCAGCCTTGGCCTCTCGGACGCCAAGAGCTATCGCCCCGACAGCCTGTGGAGCTACGAAGGCGGCGCCAAGACGCGGCTGTTCGACGGTCGCGTCACCCTGAACGCCTCGGCCTTCTACATCGACTGGAAGAACGTCCAGCAGTCGGTGCGCCTGTCGACCTGCGGCTCGGTCATCACCGGCAACGCCGGCGACGCCCGCAGCCAGGGCGGCGAGTTCGAGCTGCGCGCTCTGCTGACCGACAACCTGACCCTCAACCTGTCGGGCGCGGTCACCGACGCCAAGATCACCGAGGCCTCCAGCGGCACCGGCGCGGTCGACGGCTCGCACCTGCTGGGCGTGCCGGAGAACACCTTCTCGGTGGGCTTCGACTACGATCGTCCGATCACCGACCGCATCGACGGCTTCGCCAGCGTGAACTGGTCGCACACGGGCGAGAGCTACGGCTCCTACTCGACGACCAGCAAGGACTACCGCCGCCCGTCCTACGACCTGGTGGACGCCAGCCTGGGCGTGAACTTCGACAAGCTGGAGCTGTCGCTGTTCGCCAAGAACCTGCTGAACGAGGACACCATCATCCAGAAGCCCTCGGTGCTGTTCGTCACCCAGGGTCTGGCCCTGCGTCCGCGCACGGTCGGCCTGAACGTGAAGGCCAAGTTCTGACGTCTTGCGTGGTCCTCGCCCTTCGACGGGCTCGGGGGTGAGGACCATTTCACGCACGGCGGATCAGTGGCAAACCTCATCCTGAGCTTGTCGAAGGACTGGGTTTTCGCCTCCACCGACAAAAAGGGGCGCTCCTCGCGGAGCGCCCCTTTTCAGTTCACCCGAGCCCTTGCCGCCTCGACCTGCTGGATGAAGGCCGCGACCAGCGGCGGCGGCTGGCCCTGGCGGGTGATCACCGAAATCTTGCTGGCGTAGGAGAAGGTCTCCGGCGCGACCTTGCGGAAGCGCTTGCCGCCGCTCATCGCCGCGACCTGGTGTTCGGTGAGGAAGCCGAGATAGCGGCCCGAGGCGATCATCATGGCGATCGACTCCATGTGGGTGACCGTCGCCGTGCGCTTGAGCAGGCCGCTGACCCCCAGGCGCTCCATCTCGTGCTCGAACGGGTAGCCGACGAAGTCGTAGGCGGCGATGTCCTCGAGATCGACGCGGTCGTCGTGGGCGCGCAGCCGCCAGGCGGGGTGGTCCTCGGTGCAGTAGAGCCAGCTGACCTCCTCGTAGAGGAAGTGATAGCGCAGCTGCTCCATCGGCCGGCGCTCGAACACCACGCCGACATCGAGATTGTTCTCGATCACCGCCTGCTCGATCAGGTTCGAGGTGGTGGTCGAGATGTTGAAATGAACGTTGGGGTAGGCCGCCTTGTAGCCGTCGAACACTTCGGGCAGGCGGAAATTGGGATCGCCGACCAGGGCGTCGACCATGCCGATCCGGATGGCGCCCGCCGGGCTGGCGTGGATGTCGCGCACCCGGGCCTCGAACAGGTCGAGTTCGTCGAACAGCTTCTCGCAGGCCTCGTGCACCCGCGCGCCTTCGGCGGTCAGGGTGAAGCCGCGCCGGCCGCGCTCGCAAAGGCGGGCGCCCAGGCGGATCTCAAGATCCTTGATGTAGCGGCTGATGGACGGCAGGCCGATCTGCAGCTCGGACTCGGCGGCGACGAAGCCGCCGTGCTTGACCACCGTGGCGAAGGTGCGCAGCAGGCGCAGGTCGTTGTCGCTGACCTTGCCGGTGAAACGCTTCAGACCCAGTTCCATACTTGGCTCGTCCGACAACAATGATTGCCCAAGGCGGCATTCCCGACGACCGTGGAAGCGACGCAATCTGAGTGCCGCGATCCAGGGTCGACGCCTGTCCGAAATAACATCGGGCGGGAGGGGGCCGAGATCGCCGGCGGCTAGAAACCGGAAATCCCTGGGGTTTGCTGAAAAGCTGATGGTCGGCGCCTGAATTTTGCGCGGGATGCGCCGTCGGCGAAAACTCGCCGTTCGACGACCTTCGCGCGACAAGCGGGCGGCTGACCGGGAAGGGCGACCTTTCCGCTTTCGGCAACTAAGGCGATCGGCCGGACTACCCGCCGAAGCCCGCGCCTTAGCGCCAG
>JASGDR010000329.1:0-12073 GCA_047607095.1 Caulobacter sp. | reverse complement strand
CCATGACCGCCAGGGTCTGGCCGCGCGCGGCGTCCCAGCCGGCGATGGCGGCCGAGGCCAGGCCGCCGACCCCTTCGCGCTTGAGCAGGCGGATGGTCGGGCGGCGCAAGGCCACCTCCAGCACGGCGCGGGCGGTGAGGTCGTCGGCGGAGTCGTCGACGACGATGATCTCATGGAAGGTGTCGGCGAGGTCGGCTGCGAGGGCTTCCAGGACGCCGCCGATGGCCTCGTGTTCGTCGAGGGTGCAGATGACCACCGACACCTGCGGCCGGTTCCATTCGGCCGCCGCGGGCGAGGCGGCGCGACGCGCGGGGCGGATGGTGGTGGTGTGCTGGCCCATGGGAACGGCGCTCCATTGGAAGGAGCTTCAGGTTCCCGAATAACTCGGCCGGCAGTTTGTTGTGTTGGTATCGGACGTCAGTCGGCCTTGTTACAGCGCTGACGCAATTGGGATTTTCCGGGGCTCAGCCCGCCAGGTACTCCGCCACGCGGCCTTCCAGTTCGACGGCCAGGGCGCGGCCGACGGGGTGTTCGTCGGTCTTGATCTCGTCGCGGACGCAGGCCTTGATCGCGTCGATATGGGCGTCGACCAGGAACATCGGGGCCGAGAGGCGCGTGGCCGGATCGTCGATCAGCTTGCACAGCGAAGCGGCCAGGCGCGTGATCAGCGGGAATTCGTAGGTGGCGCCGAGGCCCTTGAGGTCGTGAGCGCGGAGATAGAGGGTTTCGACGGTCTGGGCGGTGAGGCCCTCGGCCCGCACGCCCTGGCGGGCGGCTTCCAGCTTGACGATCTCGTCGTTCAGCCATTGGGCGAAGTTGCCCGACAGGCTTTTCAAGGCCGCTTCGGCCTTGGCGATCGCGGCCATGTCGATACCGCCGCGCCCGCCCACCTTGAGCTTCAGCATGTTCGGCACCTGGATAACCTCAGCGGGCTTGTTCATCGGGTCGCCTCCCCGTCGGCGTTACTTCGGGAACGGTCACATGCCAGGCGTTAACAATGAGTGAGACCGTGGTTTCACTCACAATTAAAGCTCATGCAGAAAACTGCTCTGTCAGCACACGCTCCTCGAGACTACGGCCCGCGTCGAACAGCATCGACAGGGTCGAACCCCGGTCCTCGGAGATGTGCACTTCGACGACGTCGCGGACTTCATAATTGTCGGCCACGGCGCTGACGGGCCTCTTATCGCATTCCAGAACCTCGAACGTCACCCTCGCGTTCTGCGGCAAAAGCGCACCCCGCCACCGTCTGGGTCGAAATGCGCTGATCGGGGTGAGGGCCAGCACCTGGGCGCCGATCGGGATGATCGGGCCGTGGGCGGAGAGGTTGTAGGCGGTGGAGCCGGCCGGCGTCGCCACCAGGGCGCCGTCGCAGACCAGCTCGCCCATCCGCACCTTGCCGTCGATCGAGATGCGCAGCTTGGCGGTCTGGCGCGTCTGGCGCAGCAGCGAGACTTCGTTGATGGCCAGGGCGCGGTGCTGGCGGCGGCGCGAGTCGATGGCGACCATGGCCAGCGGATGGATGACGGCGCGCTCGGCGGCGTTGATCCGCTCCAGCAGGCCGTCCTCGCTGTACTCGTTCATCAGGAAGCCGACCGAACCGCGGTTCATGCCGTAGATCGGCTTCTGGTTCAGGAGCGTCTCGTGCAGCATCTCCAGCATGAAGCCGTCGCCGCCCAGGGCCACGACGATCTGGGCGTCCTCGCCCGCGTCGCCGTAGCGGGCGGCCAGGCGTTCGCGGGCCTCCTGGGCCTCGGGGCGGTCGCTGGCCTGGAAAGTCAGGCGAGTCGTGAAGGGCTGAGCTCGAAACATGCCGGCTCAAGTGGCGGGATCGCCCGGCGCTTGTCAAACAACAGGCGCCGAGCCTCCGTCAGGCGGCGCTGACGGCCTGGCGGAAGGCCATGGCGGCGATGTCCGGGCGGAACGGGCCGAAGGCGCCGCTGGCCTTGCGGGCGGCTTCCGCGCCGCCGCCGGGGCGGCCGCCGTTCAGCTGGCGCACGTGCTCGAGGATGGTCGGAAAGACGCTGCGGTCGATGCCGACGGCCGAGCAGGCCAGGGCCAGCAGTTCGGGGCGGTTGCTGTCGATGGCGCGGCGCACCTGGCGCACGTCGAAGCGGCCCAGCCGCGCCATGGCGAAGACGAAGAGGGGCAGGCGGCCCTCGCGCAGCACGCGCAGCAGGTAGCCGGGGCGCAGCTGGCCGGCGGCGTCGAGCTTCTCGACCAGGGCGGCTTCCATCTCTTCCCGATCGGCCTCGTCCTCGACGGACAGGGCGCCGACGGCGGTGGGCTGCAGGCCCAGATGGGCGGCGTGGGTGGCTTCGTCGACGGCGGCGCGCAGCTTGACCGGATCGAGCTCGAACCGCTCGGCCAGGGAGTCGCGCAGGGCGCGGCCGACCCACAGATAGAGCTGCTCGGCCAGCAGCGGCGACAGGCCCGGATGACGGGCCAGGGGCGAGCGCAGGGCCACGACGTCCTTGGCGTGGCCGACCAGCCGGCCCATGGCGTCCTGGCTGAGCTGGGCGGTGGCGTTGCCGGCCAGGGCGGTCAGCACGGCCGGCTCGGCCTGCGAAAGGATGGCCTCGACCACGGGCGCGTGCAGGCCGGGGCGGCGGGCGACCTCGATCTGGTGCTCCAACGTGGCCTGGACCAGCAGGCGGATCAGGTCGTGGTCCTGCAGCACCGGGCTGCGGGCGATGATCGGGCGGGCGATCTCGATTTCGTCGAGGGCCAGGATGTTGACCAGGGCCGACGGCGCCCAGGCCGCGTCGGCCAGGCGTTCGGCCAGACGCTGGCGGATGTCGCGCTCGGCCTCGACCACCAGGGTCATGAAGATCGAATCGAGCAGGACCTGGATCTCGGGCGCGGCCGGCTTGCCCTGGGTTTCGCCGGTTTCGCACAGGTCGATGATGCCGGCGAGCAGGCGTTCACGGTCCTCCGGCTCGCGGCTGCGGGCCAGGGCAAGAAGCTCGGCGGTCTGTACGGCTTGGCTCACGACCCTCCTCGGGCGCCAAACGAGACTGTGGGCACCTTGGTGTTTCCAGATGAAAACATGCTTAAACAGGTCAAGCCATGGAACCCGGAGATATAGCGGCGCTCTGTCGCAGGTGAATCCGGAGTCGTGAAAGAGGAAACGCGTATGGGGCGAGCACTGATCCTGGCGCTGGACCAGGGCACCACGAGCACGCGGGCGATCCTGTTCGACGCGGAAGGCTCGCCCGTGGCCGAGGCCGGACGTCCGCTGCGTCAGAGCTATCCGCGCGACGGCTGGGTTGAGCACGACGCCGAAGAGATCGCCGCGGCCTGCGTGGCGGTTATCCGTGAGGCGGTCGAAAAGTCCGGCGCCGATCTGGACGAGGTCGTGGCGCTGGGGATCACCAACCAGCGCGAGACGGTGGTGGTCTGGGACAAGACCACGGGCCGTCCGATCCATCCCGCCATCGTCTGGCAGGACCGTCGCACGGCCGAGGCCTGCGAGAAGCTGCGCAAGGACGGCCACGAGGCGCGGGTTACGGCCGCCACCGGCCTGCTGCTCGATCCCTACTTCTCGGCCACCAAGATCGCCTGGCTGCTCGACAACGCGCCCGGCGCCCGCGCCAAGGCCGAGGCCGGGCAGCTGCTGGCCGGGACGATGGACGCCTGGGTCATCTGGAAGCTGACCGGCGGCGCGCGCCACGTCACCGACGCCACCAACGCCTCGCGCACCCTGCTGTTCGACATCGAGAAGCAGGACTGGTCCGACGACCTGCTGGAACTGTTCGGCGTGCCGCGCGCGCTGCTGCCGGAGGTGCTCGACTGCGCGGCCGACTTCGGTGAGGTCGGCGCCCAGGTGCTGGGGCGGCCGCTGCCGATCCGCGGCGTGGCCGGCGACCAGCAGGCGGCGCTGATGGGGCAGGGCTGCATCCGGCCTGGCGAGATGAAGGCCACCTACGGCACCGGCTGCTTCATGCTGATCAACACCGGGACGACCCGGCCGGTCTCGGCCTCGCGCCTGCTGACCACGGTGGCGGCGCGGGTGAACGGCCAGGCGACCTACGCCCTGGAAGGCTCGATCTTCGTCGCCGGGGCGGCGATCCAGTGGCTGGGCGAGGGGCTCGGCGTCACCGGTGGGCCGCGGGCGGCCGAAGCCCTGGCCCGCGCCGCCAAGGCCGACCACGGCGTGGTCGTGGTGCCGGCCTTCACCGGCCTAGGCGCGCCCTGGTGGGACGCCAAGGCGCGGGGCGCGATCTTCGGCCTGACGCGCGACGCGGGCCTGCCCGAGATCGCCGCGGCCACCTACGACGCTTGCGCCCTGCAGAGCCGCGACCTGATCGAGGCCATGCGCGCCGACGCGCCCGACGCCTTCCTCGGCGAGGCCCAGCTGCGCATCGACGGCGGCATGTCCAAGAGCGCGTGGTTCAGCCAGCGCCTGGCCGACCTGACCGGCCTGCCGGTGGCCCGGGCCAGCTATCAGGAGACGACGGCCCTGGGCGCGGCGCTGTTCGCGGGGCTGGGGGCGGGGGTCTACGAGTCTCTGGAAGCGGCCGCCCGGGCGCGTCCCGCCGCCGAGGACCTGAAGCCGGCCATGGCGCTTCACGCCCGCGAGGCGGCCTATGCCCGCTGGCTGGACTGCGTGCCGCGCGTGCGGTCCTGAAAGGCGCGCCACAAAACTCGCAACGTGTCGACAAGCGTCTCGCCAACCTGGGCGGGCATTGCTATGACATCGCTGTCAAAAGCAACAACGACCAGGGAGGCCTCGACGCAATGACCGCGACGCGCCGCACCGTCACGCTGGCTCTCGGAGCCGGCGCAGCACTCGCCGCCGGAGGCCTTTCCATGACCGCCCAAGCCGCCGCCCGCCCGACCGTGGGCGCCGTCCGCCGCCTGTCGCCGGCGCTCGACGCCGTGATCGCGGCCGACGCCGTGATCGAGATCCTGGCCGACGGCTTCGTCTGGTCGGAAGGCCCGGTGTGGGTGAAGGACGGCCGCTACCTCGTCTTCTCCGACGTGCCGGCCAACATCATGTACCGCTGGAGCGAGAAGGACGGCAAAAGCGTTTTCCTGCAGCCCTCGGGCTATGACGGCCCGCCGACCAAGGTCTTCCGCGAGCCGGGCTCGAACGGCATGGCGCTGGACGCCCGCGGCGATCTTCTGGTCTGCAATCACGGCTACCGGGCGATCACGAAGCTCGATCTGAAGACCAAGGCCCGCACGGTCGTCGTCGACCGCTACCAGGGCAAGCGCTTCAACAGTCCCAACGACCTGGCCGTGGCCAAGTCGGGCGCGATCTACTTCACCGATCCGCCCTACGGCCTGGAGGGGCTGGACGCCTCGCCGGCCAAGGAGCTGAGCTTCAACGGCGTCTACCTGCTGCGCGCCGACGGCTCGCTGGCGGTGGTCGACGACAAGCTGACCTTCCCCAACGGCGTGGCCCTGAGCCCGGACGAGAAGCGCCTCTATGTGGCGGTCTCCGATCCGGAAGGGCCGGTGATCATGGCCTACGACCTGGGCGCCGACGGCCTGCCGACCGCGCGCAAGGTGTTCTTCGACGCCGCGGCCCTGCACAAGGCCGGCGGCCCGGGCCTGCCCGACGGCATGTGCCTGGACACCGAGGGCCGGCTCTACGCCACCGGCCCCGGCGGGGTGCTGGTGATCACCCCGGCGGGCGAACTGATCGGCGTGATCGAGACCGGCGGCCCGATCGCCAACTGCGCTTTCGGCGAGGACGGCAAGACGCTGTTCCTGACCGCCGACAAGACCCTGGCGCGGGTGCGGCTGAAGACGACCGGCCTGGTCTGGTAGCTATGGAGGGCCGGGTGATGAACAAGCGCACGTTCCTTCACGCCGGCCTCGCCGCCGGCGCCTTGGCCGCCACGGCGCCCGCGGCCGCCCTGGCGCAGGCCAAGGCCGAGGGCCGAAAACTGGGTTATGCGGTGCTGGGGCTGGGCTACTACGCCACCCAGATCATCATGCCGCGCTTTTCCGAGTGCGAGCATTCCAAGCTGGTCGCCCTGGTCAGCGGCTCGCCGGACAAGCTGGCCAGGTACGGCGCCCAGTACGGGATCCCGGAGAAGAGTCGCTATTCCTACGAGACCTTCGACCGCATCGCCGACGATCCGGCGGTCGACATCGTCTATGTGATCACCCCCAACAGCCTGCACCGTCCCTTCACCGAGCGGGCCGCCAAGGCCGGCAAGCACGTGATGTGCGAAAAACCGATGGCGACCACGGCGGCCGACTGCGAGGCGATGATCGCCGCCTGCAAGGCCGCCGGCCGCAAGCTGATGATCGGCTATCGCAGCCGCTTCGAGCCGCACAACCTCGACGCCATCGCGCTTTCGCGCGGGGGAGCGCTCGGCCCCGTGCGGACCATCGTCGCCGATCACGGCTGGACGGCTTCGGACCCCAACATGTGGCGGGTGAAGAAGGCGCTGTCGGGCGGCGGCAGCCTGATGGACATCGGCATCTACAGCCTCAACGCCGCCCGCTACCTGACCGGCGAGGAGCCGATCGCGGTCAACGCCATGGAGTCGACCGACCGCTCCAACCCGGTGTTCGCCGAGGTCGAGGACACCATCAACTTCCAGCTCCTGTTCCCGTCCGGGGCGACGGCCAACTGCGTCTCGACCTACAGCGCCAACTGCAACCGCTATCGCGTGTCGGGCCCCAAGGGCTGGGTCGAGATCGATCCGGCCACCAGCTACGAGGGCCAGACGATGCGGGCCAATCTCGACGGCCAGGCCCGGCCGCGCACGCCGCCGGCGGTGCGGAAGAGCCAGTTCGCGGGCCAGCTGGACCACCTGTCGGAATGCATCCTGACCGGCCGCGACCCCATCGCGCCCGGCGAGGAGGGGCTGAAGGACCTGCGGATCATCGAGGCCATCTACCGGGCGGCCCGCGAAGGCCGGACGGTGAAGCTGTGATGCGCCGTCTGATCCTCGCCGCGAGCCTGGCCGCCGCGCTGCCGGGCCTGGCTTGCGCCCAGCAGCGGATCGCCCTGTGGCCCAACGGCGCGCCGGGCTTCGAGGCTCGCAAGGCCATCCCCGAGCAGGCGGCCGAATACTGGGCCAAGTCGATCAACGACCCGTCGGTGACGGCCTATCTGCCGCCGGCCGACAAGGCGACGGGCGCGGCGGTGATCGTGCTGCCGGGCGGCGGCCACAAGATGCTGGTCATCCATCCGGAAGGGACCGACGTCGCCAAGGTGCTGAACCCCATGGGCGTGGCGGTCTTCGTGCTGAAGTACCGCCTCAGCCAGGAGGAGGGCTCGCCCTACACGATCGACCACGCCCGCCAGGACGCGGTGCGGGCCGTGCGGCTGGTGCGCTCGCGCGCCGCCGAGTTCGGGGTGGACCCCAAGAAGATCGGCCTGATGGGCTTTTCCGGCGGCGGCGAGGTGGTGGACCTGGCCGTCTACGGATCGAGCGCCAAGGATCCCAAGGTCGACGCGGTGGACGCCGTCAGCGCCCGGCCCGACTTCCAGGTGCTGATCTATCCCGGCCCGACGGGCGTGCCGGACAAGATTCCGACCGACGCCCCGCCGGCCTTCATCCTGGCGGCCGACGACGACGAATGCTGCTCGGCCCCGCCGGTGGAGCTGCTGGCTAAGTTCCGCGCCGCCAAGGTTCCGGTCGAGTTCCACCTGTTCCAGAGCGGCGGCCACGCCTTCAACATGGGCTTCCGCACCGACAAGGCGGCCATCAGGGCCTGGCCCGAGCGGCTGCGCGACTGGCTGGCGGACAACGGCTGGACGGCGAAGCCCTGACCTTTCGGCCTGGAGCCGCGCCTCGCGCGAGCCGCTCGCGCAACCGATGTCCGGCGGAACGCACGTCATTGATCGCCGATTGGTCACAAACCGTGTTTGTGCGGCGCGTCAATCTTTCTGTATTGTAAAAAAGACGTCGCCCCGGCTAGTCCTCGGCCTCATGAAGCAGGACACCGGCAGACTTTACACCCTGGACGCCATGCGCGGCGTCGCCGCGATCCTGGTGATGGTCTTCCATATGAAGACCTACGGCTTCACCGCGGTGAAGGGCGGCGCCTTCGCGGTGGACTTCTTCTTCGCCCTCAGCGGCGTCGTCGTCGCCCAGGCCTATACGAGCCGCCTGCAGGGCGGGCTCCCCTTCCTCGCCTTCGCGCGCACCCGGCTGCTGCGCCTCTATCCGATGTACCTCGTCGGCCTCGGAATCGGCCTCGCGAAGGCGGTCGCCGAGATCTTGCTCGGCGCCAACGGAGCGCTTTCCTTCGGCGCGCTGGGCGTGAGCGTGGTGAGCGGTCTCTTCATGCTGCCGTCGCCGGCCACCGACATCCTGTTCCCGCTGAACGGGCCGGCCTGGTCGCTATTCTTCGAGCTGGTGGTGAACTTCGCCTTCGCCGCCTTCCTGGTGCGCTGGGCGACCCGCAGCGTCTTTCTGGCCTGCGTCGGCGCGGCGATCGCTCTGGTGACGCTGTCGATCCTGAAGGGCGACACGGCCTTCGGCTTCACATGGTCGACCTTCCTGGGCGGACTTTCACGGGTCGCGCTGGGGTTCTGCGTCGGCGTGTTCTTCCAACGCGTCGGCCTCATTCGGCAGCGATCGGCGTCCTGGACGTTCCTCGCGCCGATCGCCGGCCTGGCGCTGCTGGTGATCGCGCCCGGGCCGGACCTGGGCAACCTCTACGCCTTGCCGGCGATCCTGGTCGTCTCTCCGTTCCTGCTCTGGCTGGGCGGGCGCTGGGAGGCTCCCGTCGGCGCGCGCAAGGCCTGCGAGACGCTGGGCCTGATCTCGTATCCGCTCTACATCATTCACGGGCCGTCGCTGGGCGTCGCCTCGTTCCTGGCCAAGAAGCTGGGCCTGCCGCTGGTCGTCTGGGGGCCGCTGGCGGCCGTCGGCCTGGTGGCGGTGTCCTGGGGGCTGGGACGCATCATCGACCCCTGGATGCGGGGGCTGTTCGACCGTCTCACCCGTCCGACGCGCGCCGTGCCGGCGACGGCATAGGAAAACGCTCCTGGGGAACTAGCCGGCCGCGTCCACATAGGCCTTCACCCGCGCGAACAGCTCTTCGAACATCGGCGTCGTCAGGCGGCCGGTGTTCGTGTTGAGGCGCGAGCAGTGATAGCTGTTGAAGATGCGGTAGGGGCCGGCCTGGAACTCGGAGCCGTGGCCGGGAATGCCGGCCGAGGCCTTCAGGCCCAGGGTCTTCAGGACGTTCCGGCGCGAGACGTCGCCCAGGGTGACGATGGCCTTGAGATTGGGGAACATGTCCAGCCGGGCCTTCAGGAACGGCCGGCAGGCGTTCTCTTCGCTGGTCTCGGGCTTGTTGCCGGGCGGGGCGCAGCGGACGGCGTTGGTCACCGCGCAGCCGACCAGCTTCAGGGAGTCGTCGATGCGCGCTTCGAACTTGCCGGTGGCGAAGCCGAACTTGATCAGGGTGTCGTAGAGCAGCGTGCCGGCGTAGTCGCCGGTGAACGGCCGGCCGGTGCGGTTGGCCCCCTTGCGACCGGGCGCCAGGCCCACGACCAGCAGGCGGGCGTTCTTGTCGCCGAACGAGGGGGCCGGGCCGTTGAAATAGTCCGGATAGAGTTCCTCGTTCTCGTGGCGATAGGCCACCAGGCGCGGGCACAGCGGGCAGTCGCGAGGCGGCTCGGCCGGGGAGGGGACCACCTCGCCGACGATGTTGGAATGCTGCATGTCGGCGGCCTTCTAGAGTGTTTTCCGACGAAGTGGATCCCGGTTCGTCGTCAGAAAACGCGTCAAAACAAAAGGCTAGAGTCTCGAGCTGATGTAATCAGGTCGGGGCTCTAGTATTCGTCGTCGGCGTCGCGTTCGGCCGGGGTGCGGGTGTCGGTCGAGGCGTAGCGGTTCTGCGGCGCGCGTTGCGGGCGGCCGATGATGTTGCCCAGGTCGTTGAGGTCGACGAAGTTGTCGGCTTGGCGGCGCAGGTCGTCGCTGGTCATCGGCGGCTGGCTCTTCATCGTCGAGACCACGGTGACGCGGCGGCCCTTGCGCTGCACGGCCTCGACCAGCGCGCGGAAGTCGCCGTCGCCGGAGAACAGCACCAGGTGGTCGACGGTGTCGGCCATCTGCAGCATGTCGACCGCGATCTCGATGTCCATGTCGCCGCGCCAGCGCTTGCGGCCCTGGCTGTCGGTGTATTCGCGGGCCGGCTTGGTCACGAGCGTGAAGCCGTTGTAGTCGAGCCAGTCGACCAGCGGCCGGATCGGCGAATAGTCGTCGTTCTCGGCGATGGCGGTGTAGTAGTAGGCGCGAACGAGCAGGCCGCGCTTCTTGAACTCGTCGAGGAGCTTCCGGTAGTCGATGTCGAAGCCCAGCGCCTTGGCGGCGGAATAGAGGTTGGCGCCGTCGATGAACAAGGCCAACCGCTCGGTCGGATAGAATGTCACGGGTAAATCCTTGAAATATCGGCTCGATCGAAATGGTCTGGACGCGGCCGTGGTCGTCGCCCTCGGCTGCAATCTGCCTGGAGCCTATACGAGTCGCGAGGCCTTGTTGGAAGCGGCCGTTTGCGCCCTGGCCGGCGAGGGCATGGCGGTGGTCGGCCGTTCGGGCTGGTGGACGTCGGCCGCCTGGCCCGATCCCACGGGACCGGCCTATCTCAACGGCGTCGTGCTGGTGGAGACCGCGCTGGCGCCGGCCGAGACCCTGGCGGCGCTGCATCGCGTCGAAGCCGCCTTCGGCCGCGCCCGGGCCGAGCGCAACGCCGCCCGCACCCTGGACCTGGACCTGATCGCCCACGGCCGGACGGCGGCGGACGGCGACCTCGTCCTGCCGCATCCCAGGGCGCACGAGCGTCTGTTCGTCATGGGGCCGCTGGCGGAGGTGGCGCCGGGGTGGACGCACCCCGTGCTGGGGCGGACGGCGACGGAATTGGCGGCCGGGGCGACCGTGGGGACGGACGCGCGGCCTCTCCCCCATCCGTGAAGTCCCCGCTTTCGCGGGGTTTTACGGGAGAAAGTCGTTCACCACGCATAGCCGTGCAGGCGGATCTCCCGCGCGAAGATCTTCTCGATCCGCACCGCCTGACGCAGGCTGAGCACCTCGCGATACGATCGACGGTCGGGACGCCAGCCGCTCTTGGCCTTGACCGGCAGGCGACCGCACCAGGGCACGCCCAGTTGCTCGAACACCTCGCCCAGTTCCTGGTCGAGATGCTCGTAGCGCAGCACCCGGTCGACCAGCGGACGGCCTGAAAGGCGACTGGCGTAGAGCGGCAGGTTCAGGGCGTAGTCGCCGGCCGCCAGATAGCGGTCCAGGCACAGTTCGGCGTCGCCGCCGTGGGCGGCCGAGTTCTGCTTCATGAAGAAGTGCGACAGCGTCTTGTCCCACGGGTTCCGCTCCACGCAGAAGGTGAAGTAGTCGCGCCAGAGATCGGGAACCTTCGCCGCGACCCTGGCCGCCGACATGTGGTTGGCGAACCCTTCGGCGTTGCGCGGCTGATGTCCCGGTTCGGGCGGATGGACCGGAGTGACGACGTCGTCGGGGCCGCAGAGGCTCGACAGATAGGCCTCGATGCTCGTGCCGGCGGTCTTGCGGGTCTTGATGAAGACGAAGCGGTAGCGGTGCGAGATGATCATGGCGACAGCGTCGGCGAACGCTGTTGCCGTCGATTTTCCGGTTTTCGGACCTTGTCGCGCGCCTGTATCGAAGCGGCTTCCCGATCGTGACTGTTGTTGCGACTGGACTTTGCGCGGCGAAGGGGGCATACACGCCGCCTCGCGAAAGCTGGGAGACAACCGAAGCGGCGTTGCGTGACGCCGCACGGAGCCCTATTTTGCAAGAGCCAACGCTCAGCCCGAGGAATTCATGGCCCGCGTCACCGTCGAAGATTGCGTCGAGAAGGTTCCGAACCGCTTCGCGCTCGTCCTGCTGTCGGCGCACCGCGCTCGCGGCATCTCGGCCGGTGCGGCCCTGATGGTCGATCGCGACAACGACAAGAACCCGGTCGTCGCCCTGCGCGAGATCGCCGACGACGTGATCGATCACGAGGGGCTCAAGGAGCACCTGATCACCACGCTGCAGCGCGTCGACGAGCACTCGGAAGCCGAGGAAGAGGCCGAAACCCTCGCCCTGCTGGCCGATCCGACCCACCTGCAGAT
>JASGDR010000328.1:0-3460 GCA_047607095.1 Caulobacter sp. | reverse complement strand
CGATCGGCGACAGCTGGGCGGCCGACGATCCGAACAGCACCTGCGACAGCACCTCGTCCTGCGGCAGTTCCGGGGTCGAGGTCAGGGTGATCTCCGGCTTGGCCGCCGTGCCCGAGATCTTGATGACCGCGGTCAGGGCGTCATCCTCGCGGGTGGCGGTCAGGTCCAGCCGGATGCGCTCCAGCTGAGTGGCCAGGCGCACCACGCCGTCGTCGTCGAACTCGAAGCGCTTGCCGGCGAAGTCGTATTCGCCGCGCACCACCCGGGCCACGCCGTCGAGGCTGGGGCTGGCGGTGGTGCCGCCGACATGGGCGTCGAGCGACAGCTCCACGTCCAGGCCCCTGCCCTTCACGAAGATCCGCCGCGGCGCCTTCAGCGTCACATCCAGCGCCATGCCGGAATCGGCCCGGCGCTGGCGGACCTCGACGCCCTGCACCAGGTCCTGCGGACGGTTGCGCTCGATGACGTCCATCGAGACGACGCCGGCCGGGGTCTTGGACTGGGCCGAGACGTCGGCGCGGTCGATGGTCAGGGCCCCCGTCAGCTTCACCTTGCCGTCGGACGCGCGGTTGATCGTCGTCTGGCCGGTGGCCGAGGCCTTGGCCAGCTCGTTGTCGATGACCTGGAAGTTCTTCATGTCGAGGCGGAAGCTGCCGACGCCGTCGCGGGCCAGGCTGATGCGCCCCGCGCCCGACACCGTGCCGCCGCGACCGTCCGCGCCCTGGGCCTGGCTGACGTCGATGGCGTTGTCGGCCAGGGTCATGGCGATGGCCACGTCCTGCAGGCGAAGGCCGGTGCCGCCGTCCTCGAACTTGCCGCCGGCCAGCGAGGCGCGGCCGATCAGCCGCGGGTCGGCCAGGGTGCCGGCCAGCGATCCCTCGGCGTCGATCCGGCCCGACAGCCCGCGTTCGGGACCGATCAGCAGATCCCACAGCGGCTTGATCTCGCCCTGGGCCAGGAAGCGGCCCTGCACGGCCCGGCGGCGGTCGATGGCCAGGCGGAACGGCTTGGCCGAGGCCTCGGTCGGCAGGGTCAGGTCGGCCTCGGCCTTCAGGCCTTGAGGGTTCGAGCCGCTGGCCTTGATGGTCATCACCCGGTCGCGCAGGTCGCCGTGAATGGTGGCGTCCAGCGACTGGCTCTCCTTGGCCCCGCGCTCGCGGGCTCCGGAAAGGTTGGCGTCGAGCTCGCCGTCCAGCGCCTCGCCCTGGCCGCGCATCGAAACGCGGGCGTCGATGCGGCCGGCCAGGTCGGGATTGAGGGCGGTCAGGCTGACGCCCACGAGATCGCCGCGAAGGTTCGCCTGTTCGCCGCCGACGTCGAGGTCGAGATCGGCGCGGCCGTCGCCCAGGTTCAGGCGCAGGCTGCCGGTCGTGCGCGCCCCGCCGAAACGGATCTGCGCGGCCTCGCGGGTGGAGACGTCGGTGCGGGCCATGCGGCCCTTGGCGTCGAGGCCCAGCACGTATTCCTCGCCCTGCTGCGACAGGGTTCCGGTCCCCGCCAGGTTCCAGCGGCCGGCCGGAGCCTCGCCGCGGGCGTCGAGGGTCAGCGGCAGGCGGCTCATCGGGCCCGAGGCCTTGATCGTGGCCGTGCGCAGCTTCCAGGCGCCGCCGGCGACGTCCTGGGCGAGCAGATCGAGGGTGGCGGTCGGCCCGCCGGCCGCGTCGACCAGCTTGACCGCGCCCTTGACCGAACCCTGGGCCAGGAACGCGCCGGGGCCGACGGCCACGGTCAGGTCGGCGGTCGCCGGGCGGCCGTCGCGCAGGGAGGCCGCGCCCTGGGCCTTCAGCCCGCCGGCGTCGACGTCGAGATCGGAAAGCTCCAGCCCGCCGGGCGCGAAGCGGAACGCGGTCTTGCCGCGCGCGGGTCCGTACTGGCTGGTCGCCGTCAGGTCGGCCGTCCCGTCGGCGCCGTCGGCGCGCTTGGCGAAGGTCAGGGCCAGCCTGGCGTCCTTCAGCGGCAGGCGCGGCAGCTCGATGCTGTCGAAAGCCGCCTTGAGGTCCGCGCGCGGAGCCGAAAGCGCGCCCGTGATCGCGCCGTCGCCCGAGGCCTTGCCGCTGACCTCGACCGGACCGGCGCCGAACGGCCCCTCGGCCGACCAGTCCAGCTTGAAGGCCAGCTCGCCGCCCGGGTTCATGACGCCGGAGGCCTTGGCGCGGGCGGCCGCGCCGTCGAGCCTGGCGTCGGCGACCGACAGCTTGCCGTCGTCCCAGGCCGCGCGCGCGCTGAGCTTGGGCGCGGCGCCCAGCAGGCGGTCCAGTTCGGCCATGCCCGAGGCGAAACCGGCGCCCTTGGCGTCGGCGGTGAAGTTCCAGGGCTTGTCGCGGGCCTGGCTGGCCGACCACTTGATGTCGGCCGCCCCCTTCATGCCGGGGCGGATCGGGGTCAGGGAGGCGACCTTGGCCGAGCCGTCGAACGACAGGCCGCCGAGGATGCCGCGCTCGCCCTTGCCCTCGACGACCAGGTTCGGCGCGACGATCTTGGCGTGCTTGATCAGGAACCGGCCGTCCTTCAGGCGCGCGCCCTCGAACTCGGCCTTGGGCGAACTGCCCAGCGGCGCCAGCAGGCCCTCGCCCGCCCCGCCCTCGGTGGTCGCCGAGGCGCGGATGGTCAGTTCGCCCTTCTTCCAGCCGACGAAGGCCGGGCCGCGGGCCCGCGCCAGCCGGTAGCCGAGCAGTTCCAGGTTGGCGACGTCCGCCGGCCCCTCGACCGAGAACCCGTCCTCGCCCAGCTTGAAGACGCCCTGCGCCTTGGCCGCGCCCATCTTCGGGATCGGCGTGATCTTGGAGAGGTCCTTCACCGAGGCCGAGAAGCTCACGCCCTCGGGCGCGGTGCGGCGCTTGCTGATGTCGGCCAGGCCCCCGGCGTCGAGATTGAGGTTCGGCGCGCGCAGCTTCAGCGAGATGTCGGTCGCGGTCCCGGCCTTGCGGCCGACGACGTCGACGTCGACCGCCGCGCCGAACATCCGCTCGTAGAGGTCGGTGTGGCTGGAGGCCGACAGATCGACATGGCCGCTGGCCGAACCGCCCTTTTCGGTCCAGGCGCCGCCGGCCCGTAATGGAACGTCGTCGCCGCTCTGGGCGCGAACGGTGAAGGCGCCGGCCTGGGTGGTGCCGTTGGCCTTGGCGTCGAGCAGGAACGGACGGTCGGCGGGCAGGCCCAGGCTCCCGGCCAGGGCCCCGCCCCGAGCCTCCCGCCCGGTGGCGGTCAGCAGCAGGGTCTGGTCGCGGCCCAGATCGAAGACGAGATCCAGATGGTCGCCCGGATGCAGCCGGCTGGCCGCCGAAAGCCGCCCTGCCTGGCCGCCCTGACGGGCCATCTCGAACGCCCCGGCGACGTCGAAGTCGCCGGCGACGCGGCTGAAATCAGGCCGGGAAACCAGCCGCAGCTTGAAGGCGTCGAGATCGACCGAGACCGGGGCCGCGCTGGACTTGCCCTTGGGCCCGAGCGTGGGGCGGCGCAT
>JASGDR010000327.1:0-3902 GCA_047607095.1 Caulobacter sp. | reverse complement strand
GCTCGGGCGAGCCGAAGCGCTGAAGCAGGTGGTCGAAGGCGACGGGGCCGACCGTCTCGGTGCGCGCCAGGCGAAGCCAGGCCAGGCGTTCCGGATCGGAAAGGCCCCGCGTCATCAGGCTTCCGGAGGCGGCGCTTCGGCCGTCTTCTTCTTGCCGATCTTGGGTTCTTCGCCCTTGAGCAGCCGGCGGATGTTGTCCTTGTGGCGGATGTAGATCAGCACCGCCATGAACAGGCACAGGCCCAGCATCGGGTAGGGGCGGTCGGTGGCCAGGGCGAAGGGCGCGGCCAGGGCGGCGGCGCTCAGGGCGGCCAGCGAGCTGATGCGGAACAGGGCGGCCACGGCCAGCCAGGTCGCCGCGGCCAGCAGGCCCACCGGCCAGGCGGCGGCCAGCAGCACGCCGTAGAAGGTGGCCACGCCCTTGCCGCCGTTGAACTTCAGCCAGACCGGGAAGATGTGGCCGGCGAAGGCCGCGCCGCCGGCCAGGGCGACGACCAGCGGGTTTCCGTGGCTCAGCCAGTGGGCTAGGCCGACGGCGAGCGCGCCCTTGCCGCCGTCGCCCAGCAGGGTGATGGCCGCCAGGTCCTTGCGGCCCGAGCGCAGCACGTTGGTCGCGCCGATGTTGCCCGACCCGATCTTGCGGATGTCGCCGGCGCCGCCCAGGCGCGTGGCGATGAGGCCGAACGGGATCGAGCCCAGCAGGTAGCCCCCGATCACGGCGATCGCGAGGGTCAGATAGACGACGGGGGCGAGGCTTTCCAAGAAATGCTACCTTTGCGCGAGCGAACCATGGCCAAGCTTGCGAACCGTGGCAAGCCTGTTTGCGCTCCTTATAGCCGCTTCGCGCGCCGGTTCATGCTTCCGTTTGGCCAGTTCATGCTTCGCCCGGGAAGTGGGGGTTGGGCGGAGCGTCGGGCGTGTTCTAATGGACGGCGTCATGAAGGATCCGCGTTACGCCCGTCTGATTCCCGTTCTCGCCGCCGTCGTGCTCGGCGTGGGCGGGGCCTTGGCCCTGGCCCATTTCCTGGGCGGACCGTCCCCGGCCGACAAACCCGCGGAAACCCCTGAGCCCAAGCCGGCGCCGGCCAAGCCTGCCGAGGTCGCGCAGAAGCCTGCCGCGTCCGGCGTCTTCCTGCTGTCGCTCCAGGGGATCGCGCTCGGGCCCGACGACTATGTCGACGCCTTCGACCTGAAGCTGGCGGGCGCCAAGGTGACCAAGGTCTGCCGCACCCCGACCGGCTGGTCGGTGACGCGCGCGGACGGCGGGCTGGAGGGCCAGGCGTCGGTCGGCGCGGCCTTCCTCGACCGCGATCACATCGGCGACCTGCGAGGACTGGCCCTGGTCTCGGCCGACGCCGGCGACGCCCAGGCGGTCGGCGTCTCCGGCACGGCCCAGGTCGGCGTCTACGGCGACATGGGGCAGGCGCGTCAGGTCAGGCTCGATCAGGCCCGCGTCGCTCTGGTTCCGGCCGAGGCCTGCCCGCGCTGATCGGGGCTCAGCCCTCGGCGCGATGCACCACCCGGCCGTCGACCACGGTCATCAGCACCTGACCCTGCAGGCGGCGGCCGTCGAACGGCGAGTTCTTCGACTTCGAGAGCAGGCGGGCCGCGTCGACGATGATCGGCGCGTCCAGGTCGCACAGCACCAGGTCCGCCGGAGCGCCGGGCGCGATGCGGCCGGTCTGAAGGCCGAGCAGGCTGGCCGGCGACAGGGTCACGGCCTTGATCAGGTCGATCAGGGGCAGGCGCTCGTCGTGATAGAGCCCCAGCAGCGCCGGCAGCAGGGTTTCCAGCCCCACCGCGCCCGGAGCCGCCTGGTCGAACGGCAGGCGCTTGTCTTCGGCGGGAGCGGGGGCGTGGGCCGAGACGACGATGTCGATCAGGCCGTCGGCCAGCGCCTCGATCAGGGCCTGGCGGTCGTCCTCGCCGCGCAGGGGCGGGGTCAGCTTGGCGAAGCTGCGGTAGTCGCCGATGTCCAGTTCGTTGAAGCACAGGTGGTTGATCGACACCGTGGCGTGGATGCGCAGGCCCTTGGCCTTAGCGCGGCCCAGCGTCTCCAGCGCCTGGGCGCTCGTCACCTGGTCGACCAGCAGGCGTCCGCCGGTGGCTTCCAGCAGCGCGACGTCGCGCTCCAGCATGATCCGCTCGGCCATCGGCGAGATCGACGGCAGGCCCATGCGGGCGGCGAACTCGCCGCCGGTGGCTGCGCCGCCCTTGGCCAGCCACGGATCCAGCGGACGGTGGGCCAGGATGGTGTCGAAGCCCCTGGCGTAAGCCAGCAGGCGCTGCATCACCTTGCTGTCGGCGATCGGCCTGTCGGCGTCGGTCACGTAGACGCAGCCGGCCTCGCGCATCAGGCCGATCTCGGCCATTTCCTCGCCCTTGAGGCCCTTGGTGGCGGCCCCGGCGCAGAGGATGCGGGCCGCGTCGATGTCGCGGGCCCGGCGCAGCAGGAAGTCGACCGTGCTGGGGTCGTCGACGGCCGGGTCGGTGTCGGGCTGGACGACGAAGCTGGTGACGCCGCCGGCCGCGGCCGCGCGGGCGGCGCTGGCCAGGGTTTCCTTGGTTTCCGCGCCCGGTTCGCCGGTCTTGACCCGCAGGTCGATCAGGCCCGGGGCCAGCATCGCGCCGCCGCAGTCGACGACGCGCACGCCCTTGGAAAGCTTGCCGAACTCGCGGCCCTTGGCCACGTCGGCGATCACGCCTTCGGAGACGATGATGCCGCCGGGGCCGTCATAACCGCTCTCGGGATCGACCAGGCGGGCGTTGACGAAGGCGAGCGGCTGGGGCGCGTTCATCGGCCTTCCTCCTCGAGACGGTGGGCGAGGGAGGCGAGCACGGCCATCCGGGCGGCGACGCCCATCTCGACCTGGTCCTGGATCAGGCTGACGGCGGGATCGTCGGCGACGTCGCTGTCGATCTCCACGCCCCGGTTCATCGGCCCAGGGTGCATGACCTTGGCCCCCGGCGCGGCGCGCGACAGCTTCTCGCGGTCCAGGCCGTAGAAGCGGAAGTATTCGCGGGTCGAGGGCACGAAGCCGCCCTGCATCCGCTCCAGCTGCAGGCGCAGCATCATCACCACGTCGGCGCCGGCTAGGCCCGACTTCATGTCGTGGTGCACGGTCACGCCCCAGCGCTCGGCCTGGGCCGGCATCAGGGTGGGCGGGCCGACCAGGCGCACGCTGGCGCCCAGGATCTGCAGCAGGGCGACGTTGGAACGCGCCACGCGGCTGTGCAGCACGTCGCCGCAGATGGCCACGGTTAGGCCCGAGACGCGGCCGAAAGCCCGCCGGATGGAGAGAGCGTCCAGCAGGGCCTGGGTCGGGTGCTCGTGCTGGCCGTCGCCGGCGTTGACGACGCTGCCGCTGACCTTCTGGCTGAGCAGGCTGGCCGCGCCCGACGAGGCGTGGCGCACGACCAGCAGGTCGGGCCGCATGGCGTTCAGCGTCACGGCGGTGTCGATCAGGGTCTCGCCCTTGGCCACCGACGAGGTCTTGGGGTTCATGTTGACGACGTCGGCGCCCAGCCGCTTGCCGGCCAGCTCGAACGAACTCTGGGTGCGGGTGCTGTTCTCGAAGAACAGGTTCATCAGCGTCCGTCCCTTGAGCAGGTCGAGGGACTTGGACGTCTGCCGGTTCAACGCCACGAAGGCGTCGGCCAGGTCCAGAAGGTCGGCCGCCTGCGGGGCGTTGAGATCGCCCGCCGACAGGAAATGGCGCTTGGGGAACGAGAAGAGGCGCTTGCGGATCGTCGCGATCGCCGCGCTCGGGTCATGGGCTGAAGCCGTCATGAGCCCGCGTCATAGGCGGCTTTGGGCAGGAAGGGAAGGACCCCCTCAGTCGCTTCGCGACAGCTCCCCCAGAGGGGGAGCATCAGCAGTGTTGGATCCTCCCCCTCTTGGG
>JASGDR010000326.1:0-3319 GCA_047607095.1 Caulobacter sp. | reverse complement strand
CTTCGGGTGACGATCGCTGACGCATTTGGCCGTGATTGCTTCATGGCCTCGCGACGGGCGTTACATGACTCTTGTCGGACCTTCGGAAGGTCCGCTTCCTGGCGGTGACCGCGGCACCGGCAACATCGATCCTGCGAATGCGGAGGCGTGACTCCAATCTGAACTTCGGGAGGGCTGGTTCCTTGCGGCGACCAGGGTGCTAGCCGTCGATGGTAATCTGCTCGGCGGTAATGGCGAACCGTTCCATCAATTCGGCTCTGGCCGCCTCGGGCGTGGGGGTGAACAGGATGATCCCCAACTCATCTTCGGCCCGAGAGAACGAGACGTAGGCGAGTTTTCGGCTCTTTTCCAACTGGCCCTCAGTGGGATCACCGGAGGTTTTGGGCGTCAGCATCTTGTTGAAATTATAGTGGTGCCACTTGGCCTCGACGTCGTCGTATAGGACCAGAACCCGCCCATACTCCTCCCCCTTCACCCCATGCTGGGTGCTGAATGCGGAGTTCTCCTGGATGAACTTGGCATAGGGAGCCAGGGGGGACGGCGCCATGTCGAAGAAGGCGTCGGCCAGCCAATCGGCCTTCTCCTGCACATGCAACGTCGGGTCATAGGCTTCGGCGCGTGGCGCGCGCGCCAGGTGCTCACGCAGTCTATCCGAGACGCGGATCAGCCGGGTCTTGGCGCAATGGCGCAGGATTTCGCCGACCTTCTCTTCGGTCCAGCGCTTGTGCAACTCGTCTATCGCGGCCTGCGAGGCTTCGAGCATGTGGCGAAGGGATTTGGCGGCGTTCTCTCCGTCAACTGCGAAGGCGGGGCTTTCCCGTCGAAGGATTTCGATGACTCGATGGCTCTCGCCGGCCTCCCTGGCCCGGAGCAACGGGCAGATCGTTGTGAGGAACGGTATGAGGAGAAAGTGGGTGCCTTCCTCGTAGGCGTCCTTGGCGCGCGAGGAGGCCTTGGTCTCATCGTTGAACAGGTCGTTCAATGTTGAAAAGCCGAGCCGGCGGGCGATCATCTGTCGCGCCAGCAGCAGCTTCATGACGTCTTCGCGATCCTTCCAGCCCCAGGCGTCCAGGGCGTTGTCCATGCGCTCGAGTGCACGCGCGACCTGATCGTCGGAATAGACGTTGCGTTTTCCTTCGGGCTTTTCGGCTCTGATCAGCCGCACCGCGACACGGCCCGCGCGTCCTTTGTTGTCGCCGGCCGGGTACTGCTCGACGTCATCGCGAAAGGCGTTGAGGAAGGTGATCACACTTTCGGAGCAGCGAAAATTTTCGGTCTTGGTGATGAGCTTGCCGCCGGGCGGCGGGCCAAAGTCGCCAGCGCGATCCTCATAGATTTGCTGCCAGGGATCACCAAAATAGCCGACCAAGGGCAGGCCCTGGCCGGCACATACCAGGTTCAAACCCTCAACGATGCCTTTGAAGGTGTCCTGAGCCTCGTCGACAAAAATGTAGGGAAAACGAAGCGCGGTGATCCGCCGGCAGATCTTGTTGGTTCGAAGGAGGTAGGAGGCGATCTCGATGATGTCCGGGTGGCCAAGTTCGCCTTTCCCATAGTTGCTGAACTCGCTGTCTTCATAGGTGAAGCCAGGAACCAGCTTCACCGCCTCAAGCTCTTCCTTGAACCGGTCAGCTCTGTCGCGGTGCTTTTGGCCCTCCTTGGTGTGGCCGCCCTTCTCAAGCACCTTCTGCTCGCACTTGGCGATGAGCGCTGGCAGGCGATCTTCGATCAGGACCCGGCGGATATCCTCTTGGAACCCGGCCAACTGGCCCCACAGAAAGCTGTGAAGGGTCGATACGAAGTAGAGGTCGTCAAACCCCAGACGAGCCCTGATCACCTCGACCGCGCGTTTGGTATAGGTGATGCAGGCGACCCGCTGACCATCGCGTCGAAGGCGGGGTCCATCCGTTTCGCGGATGCGGGCCAGTGCCTCGATCAGCGAACTGGTCTTTCCCGAGCCCGCGCCGGCGATCAGAGCAAAGCTGCGTTTCTCGTCCAGGCAGGAGCGAACCTGCTTATCGGCGTCGGTTTCAATTCGCTTAGCCATGATCAGACCGCCTCGCCGACGATCTTCACGGGGCAGAGGCGCCCTTCGAGCCATTGAAGACCCTGGGCGATGTATTGCGGTGTCGCCCAGTCGGCGTCCGTGGCCAGAAGGCTCATCGCAAAGGCCGTCTTCTTGAACTTGTCCGAGCGGATCTGGTCGTAGACGGCCTGGTGAAGCGCCGGCCATGTTGTAGGCACGTCGATGCCGATCGACATCGATTTGGCGTGCAACGCGGCGAGGTTTTCATAGGCGATGGCTTCCTCAAGCGTTCGAGGGATCGCCTGCTGCATGACGCCGCCGACTTCAACGGGCACGGCGACTTGGAACGCGATGCAGCGATCCTTCTCGGCGCTTTGTTTGTCCTGCGTGGTCAACGCCAGAAGCGCCGGCACGGTGCTGACACTGCAGAGCTTCTTCAGGGTCGCATTGGAGGTGCGAGCGTTGGGCGTGTCGCCGCGACAGGCGCTGGGATAGCCCTTGGCGTTGACTGAGTCCAAATCGGTGATGACCAAGTAAGGGATCTTTAGGAAGCTCAACAGGCCCTCGAAGCGGTGGGCGTAGGCGCCGCCAACCTCAAGCACCGTCAAATAGGTCCCTCTCAGCCGCGCGGCCGCCTTGTCGATCATCGTCGGCATCAAGAGCTTCTCGACGGCGCCTTCGACGAGGATCGCCGCGTCGGCGAAGAACAGGTCGCAGTGTGTTAGCCGCAAATAGCGCTTTAGGAACGCCAAGGCCTCGGTGGAGCTGAGCCGCCGGGCGTCGTCGGTCTCATCGACAGGGAAGCTTGCGCTCTTGGTCTCGTCCTCGGGGCGGAAGGCCTTGAGGCTGCGCACGATGGACGCGTTGCGGATGCTGTCGAGATCGGTCTCGCCTTCCAGGTGGCAGCGCTGGAAGTAGCGGACCTTTTCGAAATCGATGGTGTCCAAGATATGCGAGGAATGGGTGGTCACCACCACCTGCGGCACCAACTCTGGCTCGCCAGCTTCCTTGGCGCTGTCGTTGATGACGCTCCAGATGTTGTTGATGAAGGTCTGCTGGACCTGAGCGTGCAGATGCACCTCGGGTTCTTCGATGAAGATCAGCAGGCAAAGCGGCCGGTTCTCGGTCGTTGCGATCCACTGCGAATGAAAGTGGCGGGCCTGGATCGCCATGTAGATCAGGTTTTTGAACCCCAGGCCGTTATAGGGCTCGGGCAGGCGGTGGTTGCGGCCGGCGTCCACATAGATCAGCTCGGTATTGCCTTTGAGCGCCGCGTCTGGGCTCATCGAGGAG
>JASGDR010000325.1:0-3995 GCA_047607095.1 Caulobacter sp. | reverse complement strand
GTTCAAGCCATCGTCGTGTGTTCGAGCATCGGTGATGGGCGACAGGAACCCCGGCCATGGCCGTCGCCCTCGGATGCGGCGCCAATCCCGAGGACGGCGGCGGCTCGGGCGAGTTTCACCTCCGATCGCCCCCGCGTCGTCGTCACCACCGTCGCCGCCAAGGCCAGCCCGGCCCAGCCGGATTTCCTGATCACCCATCGCGGTGTCGAGGTCCGCGCTGGCTGGACCAGCGTCAGCCGCGAGGGCCAAGCTCTATGTTCGCCTCGACATCGCCCATCCCGAACTGGGTCACAGGGCCTGGAAGGCCGACCTTGGCCGCGCCCCGGACCAGGACGACGCCGTCTTCGCGATGATCTGGAACGAGGGCGCAAAGGCCCGGCCTCGCGCCGCCCGGCGCGGGGGCCTCGCCGCCCGCAAGAGCCCCACCGGGGCGGCGAACGAAAAGCCCCCGCGCTCGCGCGCGGGGGCAGGATACCGACGACGCTGAACCGGCGCCCGACCGTCTATTCGGCCGCGAGCGGCCCAGGATCAGCCGGGGGCTTGGGCGCCTTGCGTAACAAGGGAGCGACCGCCTTGCCGGTCTCGACCGTGCGCAACGGCCGCTTGGTGTAGGCCCCGGCCGGAAAGGTCAGCCAGCGCGGGGTCCATTTGGCCGCCTTGGCGCGGCCGCCGGTCCCGTCCAGGCAGTCGCGCAAGACCGCCTTCTGGGTCTTGACCTTCTCGCCGACATTGCCGTCGGCGACCTTCTTGCCGCCGACCTCCTTCAGCATGGCGTTGACCGTTTCGCGGTCGCGCATCAGCTCGAAGAAGGCGCTGTCGGGCTCCCAGAAGGCGCCGGTGTCGACCTTCAGATAGAGCCCGGCGGCCTCGACCGCCTCGCCGCCGGAGGCCAGGGTTTCGCCGATGACCACGGCGGCCGTCGCCAGGACGTCGGCGTCCGACAGGGCGAGCAGCTTGGCGAACACAGCCGGCGCCCCGCCCCGGCGGGTCTGGCCGACGAGGTCGCGCTGGCCATCGAGGTCGAGGGCCTTGGCGACGGCCTCGCGCCGCTCCCGAAAGACCGCCTCGGCGCGGCTGGCCTCCAGGCTCTGGGCGACGCAGTCGGCCCCGCTGCGGCGAGGATCGGCCTCGACCTTCCAGTAGGCCCCGCCCGCCAGGGCGTGGGCCAAGAGCAGCCGCAGGGCGACTCCGGGATGGTCCGTCAGGACCGCCCGGACGGCGGCTTGGCGGTGCAGATCGATATAGGCCTGTTGGTTGGCGGTGACCTCGGGCCGGTCGGACGAGACCGGCTGCCCGGCCTCGGCGCGGGCGGCCTTGGCCGCCGCCGCGCGACCGCGCCGGGCCTCCTGAGCCGTCAGCCAGCCCATATGCTCGGTGACCTCGCCGCTGCTGCTGACCTCAAGAAAGACCTTGCCGCCGGCGCCCTTCGCCGCGCTTTCGTGCTTCCACGAATAGAACGGCTTGCCCGGCTCCAGCACCTCGACGTCCGCCCAGCCCTCGGCGACCAGGGCCTCGCGGCGGGCCGCCAGGGCCTCGTTCTGGCAACGCCAGAACAGGGCCGGATCGGTGAAATAGCTGTCCTGGCCGAAGAGGTCGGCGGCGATCTTGCCGGGATAGTCGTCGAGGGAGAACAGCGCGTAGCGCGTGGGGATCGAGGTCCCGCCGAACAGCCATGCCCTAAGCTGGGCGCCGACCGGCGCCCGCGCCTTGGGGTCGTTGCGCATCGCCAGCCACTCCTTTTGCCTGGACGGACTGGCCAGGGTCAGGGCGCGGACGGTGGGAATGTCGATCTCGTCGCGGCGATAGAGATTGCGGATCTGCGGCAGCAGCCGCCCCAGGGCGAGCACCTGGTTCACGGCGGCGTCGGTCATGCCGAAGGTGGCGCCGATCTGTTCGGGCGTCCGCCCCTCCTTGATGAGCTTGACGAAGGCTTCCCAGCGGCTGACCTCGTCGGGCGGCAGGCGCTGAAGGTTCTCGATCAGCGAGGCCTCGATGGCGCCCGCGTCGTCGCCCGCCTCGATAATGCCGATGGGCAGCGGGTCGATCTCGACGCCGTCGGCGATGGCGGCCATGGCCGCATGCCAGCGGCGCGCCCCGGCGACGATCTCGTAACGCCCCTCGACGACGGCGCCGTCTTTCACCGTCTCCAGCACCAGCAGGGTCAGGAGAACCCCGCGCTGGCGAATGGAGGGGGCGATGTCGGAGACGTCGGGCGCGGGGCGACCGTGGTGCATGTTGAGCGGCGAGACGCTCAGGTTGCGGGGATCGGCGAATGCGAGTTTCATGGCTTGGCTCCTGTCTTCAGGGGTGAAGCCGACCTCGCCGGGCGTTTGTGGAGACCGATGGCGGGGCCGGGGATGCGCCGGGATTGGCGCGGTCATCCGGCCGACGGGCGACGCCCGATGGCGGGAAGAGCAAGACGGGCGCGGTCGGTCACAACAGCCGCCCGTCGCGGCGGGCGATGATCTTCAAGAAGGTTTCGGCCTGGGAGATCGAGCCGGTGCGGCGGGCGGCGGCGATCCAGACCGACAACGGCAAGGCGGTCGTGAAATAGAGATCACGCTCGATGGTCAGGCCGCCGGTCAGACGGACGGCCTCGATCTCAGAAAGGCTGAACGATCCAAGTTCCGGCTCGCCGAGATCGGCCAGCCCGAACAGGGTGTCGCCGTCGGCGTCCAGTTCGGTGACCAGCCAGGTCCCGACCCCGGCGGGGTTGAAGAACTTCACGACCGGGATGTGATCGGTTTCGACCTCGGCGGCGCCGTTGGCCAGCAGGGCCGCGCGCAGGATGGGGGTCAGGAGGGTCATGCCGCGACCTCCGCCCGCGCGGCGCAGGCCCGCGCCGAGCTGCTGGCTACCGGGGCTGCGACGGCCACGGACTGGGCGTCGGGGGCGAAGGCCAGGAGGTAGTCGGCGGCCTTGGAGGCCTGGGAGGCGGCGCGGAAGATGGCGCGATTGTCCTCGCGCAGCACCTCCAGCCACGAGCCGACATAGTCCGCGTGGCGGACGGTGGGGACGACGCCGAGGCTGGCGCAGACGAAGGCCCCGCCCATTTCGGCGACCAGCTCCTCGCGAGCATAGGCCTTGCCGCCGCGAACGCCGGACTGGTCGCGGTCGAGGCGCGAGCCATGACCGGTCCAGTGCGACAGCTCGTGGAAGCAGGTGCGATAATAGTTGATCTGGTCGCGGAAGGCCGGTTGCGGCGGGACCTTCACGTAGTCAAAGGCCGGGTGATAGAAGGCGCGCTGGCCTCCGATACGGAAATCGGCGCCCGTGGCGGCGATCAGGGCTTCGGCCTGCGGGACAAGCTCGCGCTCCGGCAGGGGCGCGGGCTCGGGATCGACGCCCGACAGCCCTTCGCATTGGGCGAGATTGAAGACGGTGAAGCGTTTCAAGAACGCCACCTTCCCCGGCTCGTCGCCGTCGCGCGCGGCCCGCTCTTCTTCAGCCTTGGGCGTGAACCGGTCGGCGAAGAAGATCGTGGTTCCCCGCTCCCCGCGCCGCACGCAGCCCCCGGCGACGAGGGCCTGCTTGAAGGTCAGCCAGCCTTGCGAGGGATAGCCGTGCTCAATGACGGCGCCCCAGAGCAGCAGGATGTTGACGCCCGAATAGCGGCGGCCGGTGATCCCATTGCGCGGCATGGACAAGGGCGCCCCCGGCGCCCTGCCCCACGGCTGGACCCACGGCAGCCGCCCGGCCTCCAGCTGCGCGATGATCTTGGCGGTGACCTCGTGATAGAGGCTGACCTCCCCGCCCTGGGAGGGCGAGGCGGTGGAAAGTTTGGCGGTGGAAGACGGGGACGCCGACCGGGCGGCGGACCTGCGGCGCTTGGGGGACTGGCGCATGAGACGGCTCCATCACCGCCCCAAACCCCACATCCTTTCGCCGAAAACGGGGGTGTGCGGCGCGCCGGTCTAGGCCCGCCGCTTGGCCGCGCAACCGGCCTTCGGCCGGTCCTCCACTAGCGTTCCGGCCCTTCGGGTGCGCGCCCGCGC
>JASGDR010000324.1:0-2688 GCA_047607095.1 Caulobacter sp. | reverse complement strand
GCCCCAGCCGCGCGCGGCCGCCAGGACGGCGTCGGAATAGGCCGCGCCGGCGCCCGCCGCGCAGACGGCCACGGCGTCGTGCAGCAGCCGGCGGGCGTCGGCCTGGACGGCGTCCGGCAGGGCGTCCCAGCGCAGGGAAAGGGCGTGCTCGACGAGGGCTTGCGCGGCGATCATGCGGCGACGCTAGCAGCGGCGCGGGGCGCCCTTGGACGCGGCGTTCGGGTTTGCGCGCACAGCGGACAACGGCGCGGCTGTCCGCCTGTCGGCCAAACCCGAAATCCCCGTCGCGCGCGGGCGGGACGGGTTCAGCCTTCCGTTCGCGGACCTTCGGGGGAATGGTCCGCGAGGCAGGAGAGCCGCCATGCTGATGCGTGTTCTGTTGTTGCTGACCAGCGCGTTTCTGCTGATGGAGGCCGGGCCGATGCTGCTCGACCAGATGGAGCGCGAGCGTACGGGCTCCTGACGTCTTCCTCTGCACTGAACTTGTCATCCCGGCGCTCTGGCCGGGATGACAAGCCTTTGGCGCTCGGGGGAACCTCGTCCTTCGACAAGCTCGGGATGAGGTTTTTCTACTGCCGGGGCATCGAGGAATGGCGTGCCGCCATGGTCCTCATCCCGAGCCTGTCGAAGGACGAGGACCACGCAAGGCGGCCGCCGCTCAGCGCGCCCGCCACCCCGCGGGCCCGGCGCCCAACTGCGGCGGAACCGGATCAATGATCGCAGGTTCGTTCGAGAACAGGATCGGCGTGCCGACGATCTCGTTGCCCTCCGTGTCGCGCGACAGCATGCCCCGCGCCTCCAGGGCCGGATCCTCGAAGGTCTCCTTCAGGGTGCGCACCGGCGCGAAGCAGACGTCGCGACCCGCGAACCAGGCTTCCCATTCGGCTCTGGTCCGGGTGATGAACGCCTCGCGCAGGAAGGCCCGCAGGGGCTCCTGGCCCGGCCCCGGCTGAAGCTCGGCGTAGGGCAAGAGGTCCAGGCGATCCAGCCCCGCCAGCAGGTTGCGGGCGAACTTCACCTCCGAGCCGCCCAGGCAGATCCACGCTCCGTCGGCGCATTCGTAGAGGCCGTACATGGCGTTGCCGCCCCACGAGCGCTCGTCCTTGGGGACGTGGGCCTCACCCGTGGCGAAGATCTTGCCGGTGACGTTGGGCGTCCAGGCCAGCACGCTGTCGAACATGGCCACGTCCAGATAGTCGCCAAGGCCCGTCTTCTCCCGCCGCAGCAGGGCCATCAGAACGCCCGACAGAGCGGTGAGGCTCGCCAGGGCGTCGGCGGCGGGCATGTTGGGCGGGGTCGGCTTGCCGTCGAAGCCTTCGCTGAGGCTCACCATGCCGGCCAGGGCCTGCACCGCGATGTCGTGGGCGGGGCGGTCGCGATAGGGACCCGTCTGGCCGAAGGCCGAGATCGTCACATAGACGATGCTCGGATTGCGCGCCTTCACGGCCTCGTAGTCGAAGCCCAGGCGGCCGATCACGCCGGGCCGGAAGGCCTCGACCACCACGTCCGCCTCGGCGGCAAGGTCGAGCAGCAGGGCGCGGCCCTCGGCGGACTTCAGGTCCACCTGCAGGCTGCGCTTGCCGCGGCTGGTGTTGCGGAACCAGACGCTCGTCCCGTTCTTGCGATAGCCGATCTCGCGGGCCGGATCGCCTTCGCCCGGGGGTTCGATCTTCAGCACGTCCGCGCCGTGGTCGGACATCATCAGAGTCAGCATCGGCCCCGGCAGGAAGAACGACAGGTCGAGGACGCGGACGCCTTCCAGCTTCACGAGATCGCTCCCAGAATGTCGTTCGTATGCTCGCCGAGCTTGGGCGCCCGTGCTCCCGGCATCCGTTCGCCGTCGATCTTCACGGGGCAGGCGAGCATCGCCAAGCCTTCCGCGCGGTCAGGATGGTCGACGACGTCGCGCATGCCCACCTCGGCCACGAACGGATTGTCCAGCGCGTCCATCATCTCGAGGATCGGCGCGAACGGCACCTTGCCGCCGAGCAGGGCGGTCCATTCGGCCGTGGTCCTGGTTCCGAACAGCGCGTCCATGGCTTGGCTCAGCGCGGGCCGGTTGGCGTGGCGGGCCGGGATGTCGGCGAAGCGCGGATCGGCCGTCAGCTCGGGCGCGCCGGCGAGATCGCACAGCGCCTCCCAGAACTTCGGCGTCTGGCACATGACCAGGCCCCAGCCGTCGGCGGTCTTCACCGCCTGCGACGGGGCGATCGACGGGTGGGCGCCGCGCGGCAGGCGCTGGACCCTGTAGCCCTCGTTCATCGCCCAGACGGCGGGATAGGACAGCTGGTGCAGCGCCACGTCGAACAGCGAGACGTCGACGTCGCAGCCCTCGCCCGTCGTCCGCGCCGACAGCAGGGCGCTGACCACGCCGAAGGCCAGCATGGTTCCGGTCATGAAGTCGACCATCGACACGCCCAGCCGCGTCGGCGGGGAGTCCGGCTCGCCGGTCAGGCTCATCAGCCCGGCTTCCGCCTGCATCAGATAGTCGTAGCCCGGCCAGCCGGCCCGGCTGTTGCCGCGCCCGTAAGCGGAAAGGTGGCCGCAGACGATCGCCGGATTGACGCCCTTCAGGTCGTCATAGGTGAGGCGAAGTTTGCCCGGCTGATCGCCGCGCAGGTTGTCGACCACCATGTCGGCTTCGCGCACCAGGCCCTCGAAGGCCGCGCGGCCCTCGGGGGTCTTGAT
>JASGDR010000323.1:0-5572 GCA_047607095.1 Caulobacter sp. | reverse complement strand
GGTCAGCAGGCCGTAGTTGACGGTGATGTCGACGACCAACGCGGTCCCTGGGGGTGGCCATGAGCACCTTTGTACGCTCTCTGACGATCGAAATCTTCAACGCCAGCGGCGCCGACATCACCGTCAACTACGGCCTGCTGACCGGGGGCGAGTGGGAAGCAGCGCCAATCCCGGGGTCGGTCATCGCGTCGACGCAACAGCAGAGCTACGTCAACGGCGTGAGCAACACGCTCACCGCCCTGGGCGGCCAGATCATTTTGACGCCGGCTAGCGGCGGCGCGATCAACCCAAGTTGGAGCTGGCCCGCGGGCGGGCCGGTTTCCGGAAGCGTGAACAACACGGCCACCGTCCTGATGGTCACCAACCAGTTCGTCAACACCCAGACCAACTTCCCCACGATGCAGGTGATCATCGCCAACGCCGTCACCGCCGCGCAGCTTGCGGCCATGGCGAAGGACTCTTGATCAGTAAGTAAGCAAAAACTTCATTACAGCCCCATCTTCGCCTCGTGGCGGCCTCGCAGCGCCATCCCGCCTTGCCCGTGGCCCGGCTTTGTCGCACTGCTAGGGCAAGATGAGTCAGGCGGTCACGATTGAACTGGGGGAGGGCGGCGCGCATGACGCCCGCGCCCTGCGCGATGCTTTCGGGTGTTTCACCACGGGGGTCACGGTCATCACGACCCTGGCGGAGGACGGCCGCCGCGTGGGCCTGACCGCCAATTCCTTCACGTCCGTGTCGCTGGATCCGCCGCTCGCCCTGGTCTGCGTCGATCTGAAGTCGTCCAGCTTGCCCGCCTTGGACGCCGCCGGCCGCTTCGCCGTCAACGTGCTGCACGCCGACCACCAAGCCCTGGCCCGGCAGTTCGTCCAGAAGAACACCGACCGCTTCGCCGGGATCGACACCGAGACCTGGCGCACCGGCGTGCCGATCCTGCCCGGCTGCATGGCCAATTTCGAGTGCGAGACCCACCACGTCTTCGACGCCGGCGACCACCGGGTCTATGTCGGCCGCGTGGTCAAGCTGCGCTACGACCCCGACCACGAGCCGCTCGTTTATCTCCAGGGCCGCTTCCGCCGGGTGCACGTGGATGCGGAATAGCGCCGTGCGTCCTTCGAGGCTCGCCTGCGGCTCGCACCTCAGGATGAGGACCGCTTTGCACTGACTTCCTCATCCTGAGGCGCCCGCGCAGCGGGCCTCGAAGGACGCAGGGCCAAGGGACAAATTTTCCAGGATACGCGCCGTTTCTCGGATGCTAATGACGCCGAAAAACAGCGTTAGGGAGCGCATCATGCGAGACATCGCCCATTTCGTGAACGGCCAAGCCCTCATCGGCGCCTCGGGGCGCTACGGCGACGTCTTCAATCCCAACACCGGCGAGGTTCAGGCCCGCGTCCAGTTCGCCAGCGACGCCGAGATCGACGCGGCCGTCCAGGCCGCCGCCAAGGCCCAGGTCGGATGGGCGGCGACCAACCCGCAGCGCCGCGCCCGGGTGATGTTCGAGTTCAAGCGCCTGATCGAGCGCGACATGGGCTCGCTGGCCGAGATTCTGTCGTCCGAGCACGGCAAGGTCATCGCCGACAGCAAGGGCGACATTCAACGCGGCCTGGAAGTCATTGAATTCGCGTGCGGAATTCCGCACGTCCTGAAAGGCGAATACACCGAGGGCGCCGGTCCCGGCATCGACGTCTATTCGATGCGCCAGCCCCTGGGCGTGGTGGCGGGCATAACCCCGTTCAACTTCCCGGCCATGATCCCGATGTGGATGTTCGGCGTCGCCATCGCCGTGGGCAACACCTTCATCCTCAAGCCGTCGGAGAAGGATCCGACCGTGCCGGTCAAGCTGGCCGAGCTGATGATGGAGGCCGGCGCCCCCGAAGGCGTGCTCAACGTGATCCACGGCGACAAGAGCGCCGTCGACGCCATCCTGACCCATCCGGAGATCAGGGCGGTAAGCTTCGTCGGCAGCTCCGACATCGCCCACTACGTCTACCAGACCGGCACGGCGCACGGGAAACGCGTCCAGGCCATGGGCGGCGCCAAGAACCACGGCCTCGTCCTGCCCGACGCCGACCTCGACCAGGTGGTCAAGGACCTGTCGGGCGCGGCCTTCGGCTCGGCCGGCGAGCGCTGCATGGCCCTGCCGGTCGTCGTTCCCGTCGGCAAGAAGACCGCCGACGACCTGCGCGAGCGCCTAGTGGCCGAGATCGAGACCTTGCGGGTCGGGATTTCCACCGATCCCGCCGCCCACTACGGCCCCGTGGTCAGCGCCCAGCACCGCGCCAAGATCGCCGACTACATCCAGATCGGCGTCGACGAGGGCGCCGAACTGGTGGTCGACGGCCGCGACTTCGCGCTGCAGGGCTTCGAGAAGGGCTTTTTCATCGGCCCGTCGCTGTTCGACGGCGTCAGGAAGGGCATGAAGACCTACCAGGAAGAGATCTTCGGCCCGGTGCTGCAGATGGTGCGCGCCGAGAGCTTCGAAGAGGCGATCGCCCTGCCGTCCGAGCACCAGTACGGCAACGGCGTGGCCATCTTCACCCGCAACGGCCGCGCCGCCCGCGAGTTCGCCCAGCGCGTGAACGTCGGCATGGTCGGCATCAACGTGCCGATCCCGGTGCCCGTGGCCTATCACACCTTCGGCGGCTGGAAGCGCAGCGCCTTCGGCGACACCAACCAGCACGGCGTCGAGGGCGTGAAGTTCTACACCAAGGTCAAGACGGTGACGGCCCGCTGGCCGGAAGGCGACGTCGAGGACAGCGCCTTCGTCATCCCGACCATGAAATAGCGGGCGGGGGCGGCGATGGGCCAGACGCGCAGGACGGTGGCGGCCGGGATGCTGGCCTCGGGCCTCGCGCCGGGCGTCGCCCTGGCGGCCGCCGATCTCGGGCTCGTGGCCCAGTACGGCGTTCCCGAGGCGCCGACGACGGTGTTCGAGACCGACGACGGCGCCCTGGGGCTCTTCGCCCATGGCCGCCCGGCCCGACGGCTCGCCTTGCTGGCGCCCGGCCGCTACGGCGTCGAGGGCGGCGGCGAGCTTGAGGTCACCGCCCGCGGAATCCGCCTGGACGGCGCCTTCCTGCCGCGCCGCGACTTCGGGGCCGAGGTGCAGGCGGGCATTCGCCGCGCCGTGCGCGCCGATCCCAAGGCCTTGCGCGCCCGGGCCCTGGCGGCGACGCCGCCGAAAGAGACGGGCGACTTCCTGCCGGCTGACCTCGTTGATCTAGCCACGATCGATCCGACGATCCGCTTCGATATCCGCTACGCCGGCCGCGACAACTTCATGGGGCTGAAGCTCTACGAACGTCCCGCGGCCTGGCTCCAGCGTCCGGCCGCCCAGGCCCTTGGCCGCGCCGCCGAGGCGCTGGCGGGGCAGGGCTACGGCCTGACGATCCACGACGCCTATCGCCCGTGGTTCGTGACCTGGATGTTCTGGGAGGCGACGCCGCCGGCCAGCCGTGTCTTCGTCGCCGATCCGGCCAAGGGCTCGCGCCACAACCGCGGCTGCGCCGTGGACCTGACCCTGTATGATCTCGCCACCGGCGCCGTCGTCGACATGCCCGGCCGCTACGACGAGATGTCGACCCGCTCCTACGCCGACTTCGCCGGCGGAACCGCGCGACAGCGCGCCCTGCGCAAGCGCCTTCGCGACGCCATGGTCGCCCAGGGCTTCGAGGTCTATCCGGAAGAGTGGTGGCACTTCGATTACGGCGACTGGCGCCGCTATCCGATCGGGACCAAGACCTTCACCGAGCTGGCGCGGCCGGCCGCATGATCCTCGACATCATCGACGAGCGCGCGCGGCGCTATCGCCGGCGTGACGAGGTCGACGGCTAGTCCAGCCACTCGAACTCGACGACCGCCCAGCCGTAGGAGCGGATCCGCCAGCCGCCGGCCTCCTCGACCTGTACGAAGGTCCAGCCGCCCAGTTCGGTGAAGCGCCGGCCGTCCCGCACCCCGGTCCAGCAGGTGGGCAGGGTGAAGTGCGCGAGCCCGTCCTTCATCGCGAAATCCTGGGCCGGGCCGAATGCGTGCCGCAGGTCGCCGATCCCGCCGGCGTGGCCGGTCATGATCGCCCGCCACCGGGCCAGGCCCGCTTGGCCGAGGAACACGTGCGGCGCGAAGTTCTCCAGGATCGTCACGTCGCCGGACGAGAACACGCCGTCGAGCAGGCGCTCATCCACCGTTTCCAGGAACCGCGCCAGGGCTCGGGGAGCGGCCATCATGGCGGCGTCGGGTCCGGGATGGGCGCTCATCGTCGTCGTCTCCTTGCCGCCTGGCGATTCCCGGACAGCTTAGCGCGCGCCGCCCGATCGGCGAGGCTTGCGCCGCCGGCGGATCCATCGCATCAATCAATGTAAAGTTGCGTGCGTTAGGGGGGCGTTGAGTGGGTATCGACAGACGGGCCGTGATCGCGGCCGGAACGGCTTCTGCTTGGCTGGCGGCGGTCGGAGCGCGCGCCCAGGAACCCACCGGCCGCTGGATCCGCGCGGAAAGTCCCCACTTCGTCGTCTATTCCGCCGACGGCGAGCACGAGGCGCGCGAATACGCCCTGATGCTGGAGGATTTCGACGGCGTCCTGCGACGCTTCCACGGCAAGCAGGACGCGCCCGCCGGCCGCAAGCTGCCGGTCTACCTGGTTCGCGACAACGAGCAGCTCCAGAAGGTGTTTCCCGGCGTCGACCGGGCGGCCGGCCTCTACAGCGCCTCGCTGCAGGAGATCTTCGTCATCGCCGTCAAGGGGATCGGCGACCACAGCGTCCTCGACCTGACGGTCGGCGACAACGTTGTGCTGCACGAATACGTCCACCACTTCGTCATGCAGTACTTCCCCGACGGCTATCCGGCCTGGCTGTCGGAAGGCCTGCCGGAGTACTATTCGACCATCGACCTGAAGCCCAGGCGCGTCTTCGTCGGCGGCCCCAACAACCTGCGCGCCTACGCGCTGCGGCAGCGCGCCTGGGTGCCGGTCGAAAAGCTGCTCGGGGGCGATCGCCGCCAGATCGACGAGCAGAGCATCGGCGTGTTCTACGGCCAGGCCTGGCTGCTGACCCACTATGTCTGGAGCAACGCCGAGCGCCGGGCGAAGCTGAGCGGCTATCTCGACCGCTATCGCGACGGCCAGGACCCGATGAAGGCCTGGACCGCCGTCTACGGCGACGATGCAAAGGGCCTGGAGGCCAAGCTCAAGGCCTATGTGAACACCCGACTGATGGGCGTGGAGATGACCCGCGACGGCCCGCCGACGCCGCCGATCACGGTCGCGGCCATGCCGGCCGGCGCCGACGACCTGCTGCTCGACGTCCTGCGGCTCAAGCGCCAGTCGAGCGACGACAAGAACAAGCAACTGGCCCGGGTGCGCGCCCAGGCCGCCAGGCGCCCGAACGAGCGCTTCAGCCGGCTGGCCCTGGCCCGCGCTGAAACCCAGATCGGCGATCGCGACGCCGGCGAGGCGATCCTGGAGCGGCTGCTGGCCGACAGGCCCGACGATCTGGAAGCCCTGCAGCTGGCCGCCTTCAGCCGCCTCTATCGCGCCGACAGGAAGCCGGCCGACACCGCCGCCCTGCTGAACCAG
>JASGDR010000322.1:0-8301 GCA_047607095.1 Caulobacter sp. | reverse complement strand
GGCCAGCGGCGATATGGCCAGGCCCGGCTTGCCCGCGCCCGTGGCGGCCGGCTTGGCGGCGGGCGTCGCGGCGGCCGCGGCTTGGGCGGGAGCGGTTTCGCCGGCCGACTTCTGGGCGCGGCGCAGGCCGGCGCGCTTCAGGGCCGAGGCCAGCGGGTCGAGGGCGCGGTCCAGCGCATGGCCGACGGTGGCGCCGACCTGGCCGACGATCTCGGCGGGCGTGGTGGTCGCGGGCGTCTTTTCGGCGGCCTTGGGGGCGGCCGTCTTGGCCTTGGACTTCGCGGCGGCCTTGTCGGTCGAGGTCGTGGTGGGCTTGCGGGTCATTTCTTTGCCGGGGTCTGGGCCGAGTTCTGGGCGGGCGCCGAGGCGGGCGGGGCGTTGTCGAGATCGGAACCGGGCGCGGCGTCGTCCGCGCCGGGCGGGGCGGAGGCCGGCTCCTGCGGCGCGCCGGGGACGTCCTGGCCCTTGCCGACCAGCATCTCCACCTTGGCGCCCGAGCGCAGCTTCTCCAGCAGGTCGCGGACCTGGTCGTAGGTCAGGAAGCGGACGATCTGGGGCCTGGCCTCCTCGAGGCTGAGCGGGGACTCCAGGCGCTTGTCCTCGACGCGCAGCACCACCCACTGGCCGTCGGAGGGGAAGGGGCCCACCAGGTCGCCGGCCTTGGCGTCCTTCAGGGCGCCGGCATAGGCCTCGGGCATCACGTCGATGGTGAAGTAGCCGAGGTCGCCGCCCTTGAAGCGGGTGGCCTCGTCCTTGGAGCGCTCCATGGCCAGGGCGTCGAACGAGGCGCCGGTGGCCAGGAGCTTCTTGACGCTTTCGGCCTCGGCTTGGCTGGGCACCAGGATCTGGCGGGCGCGGATCTCTTCCGACTGCTTGGCCAGCTTCTGCTGCTCGGCGTAGAGGCCGCGGATGTTGTCCTCGGTGACGGCCTTCTCGACCATGCCCTCGACCAGCATGTCGCCGAGGATGCGCTCGCGGGCGGCGGCCAGGCGGCGCTGGGCGACCGGGTCCTTGTCGAGCTTGCGCTTGATGGCCTCGGCGGCCAGCAGCTTCTGGTCCACCACCTCGTCCAGCACTCGGCGGAACAGGTCGGACGAGATGTCGAGCGGCTCGCCTTCGCCGATCAGGCCCTGGGCGACGGCCTCGCGCTTGACGTCGGAGGCCCAGACCGCGTGGCCGTCGACCCGGGCGACGGCCGTGTCGCCGGGTTCGGGCGGGCGTTCGTCGACCCCGCCGCGGCCGCAGGCGGCGACCAGCAGCGCCAGGCCGAGGACGGCGGCGACCAGGAACGGACGGGCCTGAAGGTTGCTGCGACGGGCGGGGTGCATCGGGCGCGGATCTCCGCTGAACTCAAGAAAAGCGCTCTAGAGCGCGTCAGGCCAAAGGGGAAGCCGTTTCGGCGGCCTCGGCGGCTAAACTTCGCGTCGTGGCGTCGGGTTCGGCGCGAGCGAAGGGAACTCCCGGCCTTTCCAACGGTTTCGGCGTCGCTCGAGCGCGCCGTGCGGGCATAATTCGTGCGGCGGGTGCAAGCTTGGCCGATCGGTGTTTTTCAACGCCGGAGCGGGCCGGGCCTTCGTTGACACTGGGAGGGGCGGTGCTTAAGTCTCGCGCGCGCGCCGTTTTCAGTGGTTTTCCGCGACCCGGCGCAACGTCATTACCGTAGTGAAGGCCCGAAAAGCCTTAGCGCCGGCCTCACTAGTTCTCGCTCGGATCCCTTCTGCATGCTCGGCTTCGCCAAAAAGCTCTTCGGTTCCTCCAACGAACGCAAGGTCAAGACGCTGCAGAGCCGCGTGGCCAAGATCAACGCGCTCGAGCCGGCGATGGCCGCCCTGTCGGACGAGGCGCTGAAGGCCAAGACCCAGGAATTCAAGGATCGCCTGGAAAAGGGCGAGACCCTCGACGACATCCTCAACGAAGCCTTCGCCGCCGTGCGCGAGGCCTCCAAGCGCGTGCTGGGCATGCGCCACTTCGACGTGCAGCTGGTCGGCGGCATGGTGCTGCACTTCGGCGGCATCTCGGAAATGCGCACCGGTGAAGGCAAGACCCTGGTCGCCACCCTGCCGACCTACCTGAACGCCCTGGCCGGCAAGGGCGTGCACGTCATCACCGTCAACGACTACCTGGCCACCCGCGACGCCGAGTGGATGGGCCAGCTCTACAACTTCATGGGCCTGTCTTACGGCATCATCGTCAACGGCCTGTCGCAGGGCGACCGCCAGCGCGCCTACAAGTCCGACATCACCTACGGCACCAACAACGAATTCGGCTTCGACTACCTGCGCGACAACCTCGTCTATGACGTGGGCGAGATGGTCCAGCGCGGCCACCACTACGTGATCGTCGACGAAGTCGACTCGATCCTGATCGACGAAGCCCGCACCCCGCTGATCATCTCGGGTCCGACCGAGGACCGCAGCGAGTTCTACAAGACCATCGATCTGCTCGTTAAGGAGCTGATCAAGGACAAGACCACCTACGACCACGACGAGAAGCAGAAGCAGGTCATCCTGACCGAAGAGGGCCAGGAGAAGATCGAGGAGATCCTGATCTCCGGCGGCCACCTGGCCGAGGACACCGCGGGCCTCTACGACGCGGCCAACATCTCGGTGGTGCACCACGTCAACCAGGCCCTGCGGGCCAACGTGCTGTACACGCGCGACAAGGACTACATCGTCAAGGGCGGCGAAGTGGTGCTGATCGACGAGTTCACCGGCCGCATGATGACCGGCCGCCGCCTGTCGGAAGGCCTGCACCAGGCCATCGAGGCCAAGGAAGGCGCCGACATCCAGCCCGAGAACCAGACCCTGGCCTCGGTGACCATCCAGAACTACTTCCGCCTCTACACCAAGCTGTCGGGCATGACCGGCACGGCCTCGACCGAGGCGCAGGAGTTCGACGACATCTACAAGATGGGCGTGTCGGAAATCCCGACCAACCGCACCATCCAGCGCATCGACGACGACGACGAGGTCTATCGCACCGAGGCCGAGAAGAACCGCGCCATCCTGGTGCAGATCGCCGATTGCCACGAGCGCGGCCAGCCGATCCTGGTCGGCACCGTGTCGATCGAGAAGTCCGAAGAGCTGTCCAAGCTGCTCGACGCCTACGAGTGGGAAGTCGACGGCAAGAAGCGCAAGGGCATCCCGCACCAGGTGCTGAACGCCCGCTTCCACGAGCAGGAAGCCGGCATCGTGGCCGACGCCGGCGTGCCCGGCGCGGTGACCATCGCCACCAACATGGCCGGCCGCGGCACCGACATCCAGCTGGGCGGCAGCATCGACATGCGCCTGTCCAAGTGGAAGATCGAGCAGCGGGGCCTCGGCATCGAGGTCACGCCGGAAGCCGAGGCCGAGCACCGCGCCGAGGTCGAGGCCGAGATCGCCGACGCCAAGAAGGCGGCCCTGGCCGCCGGCGGCCTGTTCGTGCTGGGCACCGAGCGTCACGAAAGCCGCCGCATCGACAACCAGCTGCGCGGCCGCACCGGCCGTCAGGGCGACCCGGGCCGGTCGAAGTTCTTCCTGTCGTGCGAGGACGACCTGCTGCGCATCTTCGCCGGCGAGCGCCTGGACGCGATCATGCGCACCTTCGGCGTCCAGGACGGCGAGGCGATCACCCACAAGTGGCTGAACGCCGCCATCGCCAAGGCCCAGACCCGTGTCGAGCAGCGCAACTACGAGATCCGCAAGAACCTCCTGAAGTACGACGACGTCGTCAACGACCAGCGCAAGGCCGTGTTCGAGCAGCGCCAGGAGTTCATGGAGTCGAACGACCTGTCGGAGGTCATCCTCGAGATGCGCCACGACGTGGTCGACGACCTGGTCGGCCGCCACGTGCCGCCCAAGGCCTACGCGGAACAATGGGATATCGATGGGCTGCATGAACGCGTCCAGGCGATCCTGGGCCTCGACCTGCCGCTGAAGGAATGGGCCTCGGAAGAGGGCGTCGACGACGAGGCCTTCCGCGAGCGCATCGCCAAGGCGGCCGACGAATACGCCGCTCAGCGCGAGGTGATCATCACCCCCGAGCAGATGCGCTCGGTGGAAAAGAGCTTCCTGCTGCAGATGATCGATCTGCAGTGGCGCGAGCACCTGATGCACCTGGACCACCTGCGCAACGTCATCGGCCTGCGCGGCTACGGCCAGCGCGACCCGCTGAACGAGTACAAGACCGAAGCCTTCAGCCTGTTCGAGAAGCTGCTGGGCGACCTGCGCAGCAACACCACCCGCTGGCTGATGACGGTCGAGATCGCCTATGCCGAGCCCGAGCCGCTGCACACGCCGGAAAACCTGATCCCGGTGCACCTGGATCCGCTGACCGGCGAGAACGCCGCCATGGCCGGCGCCCTGCCCGAGGGCCTGTCGCCCGAGCAGCGCGAGGCCCTGCCGGTCTCGGCGCTTCCCGAGGGCTGGGACCGCACCAACCGCAACGGTCCGTGCCCCTGCGGTTCGGGCAAGAAGTTCAAGCAGTGCCACGGCTCGCTGGTCTGACGACCGGCGGGTTCCGCAGGGCCTGAAACGCGAAAGCCCGTCCCGGGAGACCGGGGCGGGCTTTTTCGTTGGGCGATCCTGAACGGTCAGTCGTGACGGGGCGCTGAAAGATCCATGCCCAGGGTCGGGCCGATGCCGTCGGGATGGTCGCCGAACGGATTGCGGCGGGCGTTCGCCAGCGCGTTCAGCCGTCGGCGCAGGTCTTCGTCGAGGCGGACGACGTCGTCGATCGCGTCGGCCTGTTCGGCGCTTTCCTCGGCCCCGCCGGGCTCGGCCAGCACCCGCTCTATGGCGTCCTGGAAACGGTCGTCTTCGGGCGTGCCGCGCTTGGGCGGCGTGTCCAGCCCGGCCAGCACGATCTCAAAGGCGTCTTCGAAGGTTTGGGTCATGCGGGCGGCTCTCCTCGGGTGGGGGAGCTTGGGCAACGCCTCATGCCGAGGACTTGTTGCGCCGCATCCGCACTGGGGGAATTGCTTCCCACAGTCCGTAACCCCCCTCCCCCCGCTTTCGCGGGGGGAGGGTAGTGCTTACTGCAGGCCTTCGCGGCCGATGGCGTAGAAGCGTTCGGCGCGCTGGCGCTTCAGTTCGGTGGGGGTGAGGAGCGACAGCTTCTTCAGCTCGTCCTCGACCGCGTCGCCGACGGCCTTGATCGCCGCCTCCGGGTCGGAGTGGGCGCCGCCGGCCGGTTCCTCGACGATGCGGTCGACGATGCGCAGCTTGATCAGGTCCTGCGCCGTGATCTTCATGTTGGTGGCCGCGTCCTTGGCCCGGGCGCCGTCGCGCCACAGGATCGAGGCCGCGCCTTCCGGCGAGATCACCGAATAGATCGAGTGCTCAAGGATCAGCACGCGGTTGGCGCCGGCGAGCGCGATGGCGCCGCCCGAGCCGCCTTCGCCGGTGACGGTGGCCACCATCGGGGTGCCCAGGGTCAGGCAGCGCTCGGTCGAGCGGGCGATGGCCTCGGCCTGGCCGCGCTCCTCTGCGCCGAGGCCCGGATAGGCGCCGGCGGTGTCGACGAAGGTGACGACCGGCAGGTTGAAGCGCTCGGCCATGTCCATCAGGCGCACCGCCTTGCGGTAGCCTTCGGGGCGGGCCATGCCGAAGTTGTGCTTCAGGCGGGTGGTGGTGTCGTGGCCCTTCTCGTGGCCCATGACCACGACCGGCATGCCGCGGAAGCGGCCGAGGCCCCCGACGATGGCCTGGTCGTCGGCGAATTTGCGGTCGCCGCGCAGCTCGACGAACTCGTCGATCAGGCCCGCGACATAATCGCGCAGGTGCGGCCGCTGCGGGTGGCGGGCGACCATCGTCTTCTGCCAGGCGTCGAGACCGGCGTAGGCCTCCTTGCGCAGAACGTGCACGCGTTCGCGCAGGGCGACGATCTCGTTGTCGAACGCGCCGGGCCCCGCCGTCTCGGAAAGCTTGGAAAGCTCTTCGATCTTGGCTTCCAGGTCGGCGATGGGCCGCTCGAAATCGAGATAGTGCGCAGGCATGAGTCTCTTAACGTCGCCGTTTGCGAAAGGTGGCGAACCTAGTGCGTGATGACGTCCAGGGAAAGCGCATTCGCGCCAAATTGGAACCACGGTTGGGAGCGAGGATTCCCTTCGTGACCGGATTCATCCCCAACTGAGTCCTGTTAAGAAACCGAACCCCTATGGTGAATCGCCTGGCGTTCATTATATTGGGTTTTCAAGAGCCGGTTGCGGAAGTCAGCTGGCGCTGCGGCCCCGCCCATCGAACATGGACACGGCCCGCCTGGTGAGGACGATCGTTCCCATGCAGGTGTTCACTTTCTTCTGTGTCGAGCGCGACGGCTCCGTTCCCCGTTTCGATGTCACGGCCTGTGCCGACGACAACGCCGCGCGCGTGCGCGCCGGCGAGCTGTTCGACATGCACCGCGGCGTCAACGAGGTCGAGGTCTGGCGCGGCGCCACGCATCTCTTCAAGGTCGGCGCGGGCGCGGCCGCGTAAAATCTTTCGAAGGTTCGTCGGGGGACGAATTTCGACAAGCGCGACGTGGAGCGGGAGGCCTAAGCTGGGTCCTCCCGACCCTTCTTGCTTGGCGCGCGTTTGGCGGCGAAACCGCCTTACGCTTTCGCTTAGCACGCTTAGAGGATTCGCCATGACCGACGCCGTCCGCCCTTCCGCCATCGCCGAGGACAGCGGCCACGGCGGCGTGCAGATCCTGGTCACCGCCGGTCCCGCGCGCTTCGCCGGCGACCTGAAGCCCGCCGAGGGCGGCCTCGACACCGGCCCCAATCCCCACGACCTGGTCGCCGCGGGCCTGGCGGCCTGCACCAGCCAGACGCTGCGCCTCTACGCCAGGCGCAAGGGCTGGGCCCTGGGCGAGGTGCGGGTCGAGACCACCTGGCGGCGCCTGCCGGGCCAGGTTCCGGCCGACGTCTTCGACCGCGTCATCACCCTGCCGGCCGATCTGGACGAGGCCCAGCGTCAGCGGCTGATGGAGATCGCGGAGGCCTGCCCGGTGCACAAGATGCTGACCGCGGGCGCGAAGGTGGAGACGCGGGTCGGGTAGGCTTTGCGTCCCTCGAGGCTCGCCTTCGGCTCGCACCTCAGGATGAGGGGGCTGTTGCAATGAACGCCTCATCCTGAGGCGCCCGCGCAGCGGGCCTCGAAGGACGCAGGGCGGTTCGGCCGCCTATCCCCGGCCCCGGTGCTTGCGCCCCCACCCCAATCGCGATCACATGCTCGCCGGGATTGCACGGGGCCTGCCAGCGTGACCGAAGCCTTGATCGTCCGGGGGCTGGACAAGACCTTCGCCAAGCCCGCCGTGCGCGCGCTGGACCTGACGGTGCATCCGGGCGAGCTCTACGCCCTGCTGGGCCCCAACGGCGCGGGCAAGACCACCACCCTACGGATGGTCGCGGGCCTGACCAAGCCCGACAAGGGAAGCATCGAGATCTTCGGAATCGACGCCCGGGCCGAACCGGCGGCGGCCAAGGCGATCACCGCCTGGGCGCCCGACGAGGCGATGATCTACGACCGGCTGACGCCGCTGGAATATCTGGAGTTCGTCGCCGGCCTTTGGAACGTCGAGCCCAAGCTGGCCAAGACCCGCGCGGTCGAGCTGCTGGAGACGCTGGGCCTGGCCGCCGAGGCGCGGCGGCGGTGCGAGGGCTTCTCGCGCGGCATGAAGCAGAAGGTGGCCCTGGCCGGGGCGCTGATCCACGATCCTAGGCTGTTGATTCTCGACGAGCCGCTTACCGGCCTGGACGCGGCGGCCGCGCGGCTGGTCAAGGACATGTTGCAGGCCCGCGTCGACGCCGGCGGCACGGTGATCCTGACCACTCACATCCTCGAGGTGGCCGAGCGCATGGCCGACCGCATCGGCATCATCGCCGGCGGCCGCCTGCTGGCCGAGGGCACGCTGGACGCCCTGCGCGAGCAGGCCGGCCAAGGGGGCGCGGGAAGGGACGGCGGCACGCTGGAGGACGTCTTCCTGCAGCTGACCGCCGACGGGGCGGCGGCGTGAGGCTGCTGCGGTCCGGCTCGGTCGCCTGGCTGCTGGCCCAGGAGATCCGCCTCTACTGGCGCGGCCTGGCCGGCAAGAAGGCCGGGACCGGGATCGGGGCCTGGATCGGCGGGACGATCCTGCTGCTGGCGATGCTGGTCGGCGGCCTGTCGCTGGGCCTGGCGCTGCGCCGGCTGGACGTGCCGATGGTTCCGATGGCGGCGGCGATCGCCCTGGCCGCCTGCGCGGGCGCCTTCACCCTGATGCTGTCGCAGACCCTGGCGGCGGCCAGCGAGGCGCTCTACGAGCGCGGCGACCTGGATCTGCTGTTCTCCTCGCCGATCC
>JASGDR010000321.1:0-10912 GCA_047607095.1 Caulobacter sp. | reverse complement strand
GGCTGCGCAATGAGCAGCTTCAGCGGAAGCTGAAAACGTCCCCCACCGCCCCATCGGGCCGCCTCCCCCAGAGGGGGAGGACCCTCCTCAAGCCGCCGCGCGGATGCCCTGGCGCAGGCGTTCGACGCAGGCGTCCAGCGGGCGGTGGACCAGGCTGACCAGGACGAAGCTGATCAGCATCAGCAGATACCAGGCCCCCAGCTTCTCGACGCCGACCATATGCCAGCCGCCGGACTGGCTGGGATAGATCCAGGCCCCCGCGAAGGTGCCGAGGTTCTCGGCGATCCAGATGAACAGCGCCACCAGCACCAGACCCAGCAGCATCGGCATGCGCCGAGCGACGCGGTCGGGCGTGAACACGAACCAGGTGCGGCCGAACAGCAGCGCCGACAGGGCGAACAGCCCCAGGCGGATGTCGGTCACATAGTGGTGGGTGAAGAAGTTGACGTAGATCAGCACCGCCAGGATGTGGGCGCTCCAGAACGGCGGATACTTGACGAAGGTGATGTCGAACAGGCGCCAGATGCGGGCGATGTAGCTGCCGACGCAGGCGTACATGAAGCCGGTGAACAGCGGCACGTCGCCGATCCGCAGGACGCTGCCTTCCGGATAGACCCAGGAGCCGTGGGCGGTCTTGAAGATCTCCATGGCCGTGCCGACCAGGTGGAAGATCAGGATCACCGCCGCCTCGTCCCAGCGCTCGAGCTTGAGCAGCAGCAGGGCCGCCTGGATAGCGACCGCGGCGATCACGAGAAAGTCGTAGCGGGCCAAGGCCGCGTCCTTGGGCCAGAACAGGAAGGTGCCGACCAGCAGGGCCAGCATCAGGCCGCCGAACAAGCACGCCCAAGCCTGTTTGAGGCCGAACAGCAGGAACTCGTAGGCCCAGCCGTTGACCTTCGAGCGTTCCGCCCAGGGCCGCGCCCAGCGGTCCAACGCCGCCACGCCGCCCTTGATCCTGGACTTGAGGTCCATCGTCCCGTCTTTTCCCGTCCCCCGCCGGATGCGGGAGGCTAGCCCAAACCGGGGGTGTTGCGCCATATGTCTTTGATGACCAGCGCCTTCTTCCCCTCCGCCCCCGACAAGCAAGCCCTGGAACGGGGGCCGGCCCTGGCCCCGCGCTTCGACGCCGCCGGCCTGGTGGCGGCCGTGGCCCAGCATGCCGACACCGGCGAGATCCTGATGCTGGCCTGGATGAACGACGAGGCGCTGAAGCTCACCCTCGAAACGGGCGTGGCCCACTATTTCAGCCGCTCGCGCAATGGCCTCTGGAAGAAGGGCGAGACCAGCGGCCAGCTGCAGATCGTCAGCGAGGTGCGCGTCGACTGCGACCAGGACGCCGTGGTGATCAAGGTGCGGCCGCAGGGCGACGGCGGGGCCTGCCACGTCGGCTTCCGCTCGTGCTTCTATCGGGTCTGGGAAAACGGGGCCCTGGTCGAGCGGGAGGAACAGCACGTCCATGACCACGCCTGAGGCCCTGGTCGCCTTCACCCTGGCCGCCGCCCTGCTGACGATCACCCCGGGCCTCGACACCGCCCTGGTGCTGCGCAGCGCCGCCACCGAGGGCCCTCGCCGCGCGGCTGCGGCGGCCATGGGCATCGGCGTCGGCTGCCTGATCTGGGGCATGGCCGCGGCCTTCGGGGCCGGGGCGCTGCTGACCGCCTCGGAGATCGCCTACACCGCCCTGAAGTGGGCCGGGGCGGCCTATCTGGTGTGGATGGGCGTGAAGATGCTGCTCAAGCCCCGCGACCGCTTCGAGCCGGGCGCGGTGTCGCCCACCGGCGGCGGCATCGCGGACTCGTTCCGGCGCGGCCTGTTCACCAACCTGCTCAATCCCAAGGTCGGGGTGTTCTACATCTCGTTCCTGCCGCAGTTCGTGCCGGCGGGGGCCAGTCCCGGCGTGTTCGGCACGCTGCTGGCGGGGATCCACGTGCTGCTGGGCCTGGCCTGGGCCGGCCTGCTGATCGCCGCCACCGCCCCGCTGGCGGGCCTGCTGCGGGAAGCGGCCGTGGTGCGCTGGCTCGACCGCATCAGCGGCGGGGTGTTCATCGCGTTCGGGCTGAGGCTGGCGCTGGAGCGGCGCTGAAATCCCTCTCTCTTAGAGAGAGGGAGGGGCCCGCCGCGAAGCGGTGGGAGGGTGAGAGGTTTCACCCTTTTCAGGAAAACCTCGATTCCTTCCGTTGCGCCCTACAAGGACGCGCGCTCACGCTGTCGCCATGAACGCGACCGCCAACGCCCGCCGCCTGCGTCGGGACCAGACCCTCGCCGAGAAGACGCTGTGGACGCTCGTCCGCAATCGTCGGCTGGGCGGGTTCAGGTTCCTGCGGCAGGAGCCGATAGATCGCTACTTCGTCGACTTCGTCTGCGAAGCCGGCAAGCTGATCGTGGAACTGGACGGCGCTTCGCATGAGGGGCGCGAAGAGTACGATGAGCGTCGAACGCAGGTGCTGGAACTGTTCGGCTATCTGGTGCTGAGGATCAGCAACGAACGGGTTATCGCCGACCCAGGCGGGACGGCGGACCAGATCCTCGCCGTACTTCGTTCTGGCAGGCTGTAACCTCTCACCCTCCCACGCCTTGCGGCGCGGGCCCCTCCCTCTCTCAAAGAGAGAGGGATCTATTCCTCAAGCCTCCGCCAGCCCCTTCACCCCGCCGCCGTCGGCCGGCGTCACCACATAGCGCTTGAGCACCTGCGTCGTGTAGTCGGTCGACAGGATGGTCGAGACGGCGATGAGTTCGCCGACGGCCTTGCCCTTTTCCAGGGTCAGCAGGACGAAGCCCTTGGCGCTGGGGTGGGCGTATTTCACTTCGCGGTTTCGCTGGACGAAGGCCTCGCCGATCGGGGCGCCGGGCATGATGTCGCCGTAGCCGGGCGAGGTGACCGAGGTGGCCCCGAACTCGGCGGCGACGCGCGAGGAGCCGGCATCGTCCCACAGCTCGTTGGCCCAGAACATGTGGCTGTCGCCGGCCAGGACGATCGGGGTCGCCTTGCTGGCCTTGAAGATGTCGTAGACCCGCTGGCGGTCGGCCGGATAGCCGTCCCAGGCGTCGAGGTTGGACGGGATGTCGAAGGCCGACATGGCGACGCTGCCCGCCACCCGGCCCTTGGCGTAGTCGGGCAGGGCCTCCAGCATGGCGTCGAACTTCTCGTCGCCCATCGTGGCCTTGAGGTTCGGCGGGGCGACGCGGGCCATGACCACCTGGTTGCCCAGCACCTGCCAGGCCGTGCCGGCCTTGACCGAGACGTCGACCTCGCGCGCCAGCCACTGCTCCTGGCCCTCGCCCATCATCCGGCGGGAAGGATCCTTCCACTTGGCGACGAAGGCGGGGATGTCGGGCTTGCCGTCGGCGGTCTTGGGCAGGTCGCGCTCGTAGGTCAGCTGCTCGGTGCGGGCGGTCAGGCGGGTCTCGACCATCAGCAGGGTGGCGACGTCGCCGAACTGGAAGCGACGCCAGGCGGCCTCGGGCAGGGTTCCGGCCGACGGCTCGCGGATCGGCATCCACTCGTAATAGGCCTTGAGCGCGGCGGCCTTGCGGGCGGCCCAGTCGCCCTCGCCCCCATTCACGCCAAGAGGACCTGGATCGTGGTTCTCGGCCCCGCCGACCCAGCTGTCGTTGGCGGTCTCGTGGTCGTCCCACACCACGATCCACGGCGCGCGGGCGTGGGCGGCCTGCAGCATCGTGTCGGTCTTGTAGAGGGCGTGGCGGCGGCGATAGTCCGACAGGCTGACGATCTCGTGCGGCGGATCGGGCCGGCGCTGGGCGGCGACCGGCGAGTTCATGCCGTAGTCCTTGGGCCCGCCGCCATACTCGTAGATGTAGTCGCCCAGATGCAGCACCGCGTCGACGCGCGGCAGCCTGGCGATGGCGTCGTAGGCGTTGAAGTAGCCGTTCGGATAGAGCGAGCAGGAGGTCACGGCCAGGACCACGTCCTGAACGCCGCCCTCGGGCAGGGTGCGGGTCGCGCCGCGGATCCCCTCGCCGACCGGCTTGCCGGCCTTCAGGGCGCGGAAGCGGTAGTGATAGTCCGCGCCCGGCTTCAGGCCCGTCGCATCGACCTTGACCGTGAAGTCGCGGCCGGCGTCGGTGAGCGCCCGTCCCTGCGCGACGATCGCCTTGAAGTCGGGATCGCTCGCCACCTCCCAGAGGACGGCGACCGGGCCGGTCGCGCCTTCAGCAGTGACCCGGGTCCAGAGGATCACGCGGTCGGCCAGCGGGTCGCCCGAGGCCAGGCCATGCAGGAACTTCACCTCGCCCTCGAAGGGCTTGGGCGCGGCGGCGGCGACCGGCGTGGCCGCGCCCGTGCCGAGCAGGGCCAGAAGCCCGCGACGATCGATCTTCATGTACGCACTCCCCGACGAGACGCCCGCGGCGTCTGCAAGCGGCGTTAGTCCCGCCTGGCGACAACCATATGACGCACGCGGTTATTCCAGGAAGAGATCCTCCCCTTCGGGGGAGGTGGCCCGAAGGGTCAGGGGGTCAGCGCCGGCGCCAGACCCCCTCAGTCGCTTCGCGACAGCTCCCCCCAGAGGGGGAGCATCCAGCCTAGCGCCGCAGCGGTACCGGACCGCGATAGAGCCGGCGCCAGACCCATTCCAGCGGGCCCATGGCGAAGCGGTCGAGCCACCACCGCGACCACAGGACCTGGACGATCCAGACGGCGACCACGATCAGGGCCAGGGCCGGCCGGTCGAGGCGGCCGTAGAGGCCAAGGCCGCGCCCGCCGTAGAAGATCGCGGTCATGATCAGCGACTGGGCGATGTAGTTGGTGAAGGCCATCTGGCCGACCGGCGCCAGCACGGCGGGGATCTTGCGCCAGACCCCAGCCGACCGGGCGGCCAGGGCCATCAGCCCGACATAGGCAAGGGTGGTCAGCGGCGCGGTGATGGTCTGCAAGCCCTCTGCCAGGTGCAGCATCGGCCGCGACAGCCCGCCCAGCACGAAGGCGAAATAGGCCCAGCCGGTCGCCGCCAGGGCCAGCAGGCCGACGACGATGAGCACGCCGTAGGTGCGCCTGGAGGCCTCGCCGGTGAAGACGCCCTTCTTGAACGCGCCCAGGCCGATCATCATCAGGCTGGCGCTCAGCAGGAAGATGATCGGCTCGATCGGCAGGGCGTCCAGCCGCTCGCGGGCGTTGATCGCCATCGACTGCAGGAAGTCGCCGCGGTAGGCCGCGATCGCGGCGGCGCCCCTGGCCGCCTCCCGAGCGGCCTCCTCGGCGGCGTCGACGGCGGTTTCTCCGCTCAACAAGAAGAGGCCCAGGGCGGTCAGGGCCGCAAACAGCAGCCACAGCCCGACGCCCCAGCCCAGCAGCCGCTTGGCCGACCACGACCGCGCCTGCGCCACCGCGAAACCGGCCAGGGCGTAGCTCAGCAGCACGTCGCCCCACCAGATGGCGAAGCCGTGGGCGATCCCGAACACCAGCAGCCAAAGCAGCCGGCGATGCAGCAGGCCGTCGCGCGCGTGGTCGCGCTCGCCGCCGACCAGGAACATCGAGATCCCGAACAGCATCGAGAACAGGGTCACGAACTTGCGCTGGAACAGCCACTGGGTGACCAGCCACACCGACAGGGTCGGCCCGCCCGTACCGAACGGCCAGCCGGTCACGCTGTCGCTGAGGTCGTAGGGAAAGGCGAACGCCGGGGCGTTGCACAGCAGGATGCCCAGCACGCCCAGCCCCCGCAGGGCGTCGAGCAGGATGATGCGGTCTTTGTCGGCGGCCATGCGGCCTGTTCCCCCAAGGTTGCGGTGGGATGGTGGCCTGCGTCGCGACCGGCGTCAGCCCCTGGGCGAGCCGAAGCAGGCGGGCATCGTTGAATCCCGCTCAGCACCTCATCCGACGAACACGGGGTAATCCTCGCGCAGCTTCGCCCCTAGACTGGCCTTTGGGGGATCACGGCGGCGGCGCCCAGCCGCCCTGACGCAGAGGATCGCAAATGCTCCGACGGCCCGTCGCGCGCTTCCTCGTCGCCACGACAGGAGTCCTGCTCATGAACGCCGCCACGGCCCAGGCCCAGCAACCCAATCCCGCCGGCCGCAGGCTTTCGCCCGACCAGGTGCGCGCCGTCGCCCCGGCGCTGGAACGCTACACCCAGGAGCGCCTGTACGGCGACGTCTGGAACCGTCCCGGCCTTTCCCGCCGCGACCGCAGCCTGGTGACCGTCGCGGCGATGATCGCGCGGGGCCAGGGCCCGGCCCTGACCTACTACGCCGACCAGGCGATCGAGAACGGCGTCGAGCCGGGCGAAATCTCCGAGACGATCACGCACCTGGCCTATTACGCCGGCTGGGGCGACGCCATGGCGGCCGTCGGCCCGGTGGGCGAGGTGTTCAGGAGACGCGGCGTCGGCGCCGACCAGCTGCCCGCCGCGACGCCTTCGCCCCTGCCGCTGGACGAAGCCGCCGAGGCCCGGCGCGCCGAAGCGGTGAACGCCAATCTGGGCGCCGTCGCGCCCGGCCTGGCGGCCGACACCGCCGACTATCTGTTCAAGGACCTCTGGCTGCGGCCCGACCTCGCCCCGCGCGACCGCAGCCTGGTGACCGTGGCCGCGCTGATCGCCAACGGCCAGTCGGCGCAGATCCCCTTTCACCTGAACCGCGCGATGGACAACGGCCTGACCCAGGCCCAGGCGGTCGAGGCGATCAACCACCTGGCCTTCTATGCGGGCTGGCCCAACGCCATGTCGGCGATCGCGGTCGCCAAGGACGTCTTCGCCCAGCGGGCCGGAGCGCCGCGCTCATGACGACCGTCAGAACGCTGCCGGCCGTGATCGCCGGAATCGCGGCCCTGGGCGCGGCCGGGGCGACGGCCGAGCCGAGCGCCCCCAAGCCCGCGCCGGTGGTGCGCATCGCCGAACTGGAGATCGATCCGGCCCAGCTGGACGCCTACAAGGCCGCGCTGACCGAGGAGATCGAGGCCTCGGTCCGGCTGGAGCCCGGCGTGCTGGCGCTCAACGCCGTCTCCATAGACGAGGCGCCGGCCCAGATCCGGCTGCTGGAGGTCTATGCCAGCCAGGCGGCCTACGAGGCCCATCTGAAGACGCCGCACTTCCTGAAGTACAAGACCTCGACCGCCGCCATGGTGAAGTCGCTGCGGCTGGTGAGCACGACGCCGATCCTGCTGTGCGGCAAGGCCGGCTTCCTGCCGACCGATCCGGCCGCCTGCCTTTAGGGCGACGCCTTGACACACCACCTCTGATTGCCCAGCCTTCAGCGACAATCAGTGAGATCGCAGACCATATGTTGGGAACTGTGATCGGTCGGGAGGGAAGACGTCATGCCGATCGCAGCCCTGTTCGTGGCGGCCGCGCTGGCGGCGCAGGCGGCGCCCGCATCGACGCCTCAAGCAGCGGCGGCGTCACCCGCCCCCATGCGCCTGAACACACAGATCCAGTTTCACACCAAGGATCACGCCTCGGTCCCGTACGAGCTGGTCAACGGCTATGTGGTGTTCAAGGCGAAGGCGGCCGGCCAGGAGGTGTGGGCTCTGCTCGACACCGGCGTGACCAACAGCCTGATCGACACGACCCTGGCCAAGACGGCGGGCCTGCCGATCGAGACGCTGCCCGGCGAGATCCGCACATCGACCGGCGTAAAGGTTCCCAAGCGGATCGCGCGGAACGCCTCCTTCACGGTCGAGAACCAGCTTTCCGTTCAGGCCGACGCCTTCGGCGCCATGGACCTGACCGCCGTGTCGGCGATGGTCGGGCGCAAGATCGGCTTCGTGATGGGGTTCGACATGATCGCCATCTCGACCCTGCAGCTGGATCCGGCCGCCAAGACGCTCGACCTGCGTCCGGGCGGCTCGCTACGGCCGCAGACCGGGACCGTGCCGGTGAAGGTGGTCGACAGGCAGTTCTGGATCGAGATCCAGGTCGGCGACAAGCCGGTGCAGGTCTATCTCGACACCGGATCTTCCGTCCCGCTCAGCCTGGAGCCGCAGGCCTGGGCGCGCGTGGCGCCGGCGCAGGCGAAGCTGCAGCCCGCGACCACGGTCGGCGCCGACGGCGAGATGCATGTCACCGACGCCGGAACGGCGCCGGCCGTACAGATCGGAGCGGTCCGCTACGGCGACGTCCGCACCCAGATCATGCCGGCCGAAGGCGGCGAGAGCGAGGGCCGCGTGGGCATGCCCCTGCTCAGGAGCTTCTTCCTGGTGCTGGACGCCAGGAGCGGACAGCTGCTCCTGGCGCGCCGCCTGCCGACGGCCGCGCCGCCGGCGGCGAACTAGCCGTCAGCCCTGGACCGACAGCTCGCGCAGCGCCGCGTTGGCGATGGTGAGCTTGGCGAAGGTCCAGCCGCCGCCGGCCTGCTCGATGTCCTCCACCGTGCGCTTGGCGGCCTTGACGCGGTCGGCGCGCAGGGCGGCCCACGAGGTCACGGCGGCCTTGGCCGAGCTTTCGTCGTCGCCGGCCTGGGCGCTGGCGGCGAACTTCAGCACCGCCTGGGTGATGGAGGCCTGCTCGAACAGCAGGTCCTCGATCAGGCGGCGGACGGCCAGGCGCTCGAAGCTGTCGCCGCCGACGAACTGGCCGGCCGCCCAGCGCAGGCGGTCGAAGCCGAGGCCCGCGCCGACCTGGTGATAGAGGCGGGCGACGTTCTCGACGGTCCAGCTCGACGCATTGGCCAGGTCCACCAGATCGGCGGCCGTGGTCGTCGGCTGCAGGGCGGCGACCTGGTCGGCCAGGGCCTGGGGGGCGCCGTCGGCGACATAGGCCTTGGCGCGCTTGGCCGTGGTCTTCTGCTCGAAGCTCGACAGGATGGCCGGGGTCAGGCCCTGCAGCCTGGCCACCGACGGACCGTAGGCCTCGACCAGCTGCTTGACGCTCGACTTGTCGCGGAAGGCCCGGCGGGCCAGCCAGAAGGTCAGGCTGCGCAGCGCATAGGCCAAGGCCTTGTAGAGGGCCGTCTGGCCGTCGGCGCCGGCCTGGTTGTCGAGCGCCGAGACCTGATCCCACAGGGCGTCGATCCCGAGGATCTCGCGGGCGGCGGCGAAGCCGACCACCAGGGCCTCGACGTCGCAGCCGGCGGCGGCCTTCAGGCGGCTCGGGAAGGTCGGGCCGCACATGTTGACCATCTGGTTGCCGACCACCGTGGCGATGATCTCACGCTTGAGGCGGTGCTTCTGCATGGCGTCGGCGTAGACGCCCAGCGCCTTGGGGAAGTAGCCGTGCAGCGTGGCCTCGAGCCAGGGATCGTCCGGCGCGCGCGAGGCGATGATCTCGTCGAACAGATCAAGCTTGCCGTAGGCCAGCAGCACGGCCAGCTCCGGCCGGGTCAAGCCCTTCCTGGCCTGGGCGCGTTCGGCCAGCACGGTCGCGTCGGGCAGGCCCTCGACCTTGCGGTCCAGACGGCCGCGGGCCTCCAGATCGCTCATGAAGCGGGCGTGGGCGTCGAGCTCCTCGGCGCTGTCGCTTTCCAGCAGGGTCAGCGCCAGGGTCTGGTCGTAGTTGTGCTCCAGCACGTGATGGGCGACGTCGTCGGTCATCGAGGCCAGCAGGGTGTTGCGGTCGGGGCGGGTCAGTTCGCCCGAACGCTCCAGGATGCCCGTGAGGATCTTGATGTTGACCTCGTGGTCCGAGCTGTCGACGCCGGCGCTGTTGTCGATGGCGTCGGTGTTCGAATGCCCGCCGGCCCCTCCTGCGCCCATCTGCGCGAACTCGATGCGGCCGGCCTGGGTGAGGCCCAGATTGGCGCCCTCGCCCACAACCTTGACCCGCAGGTCGGCGCCGTTGACGCGGATGGCGTCGTTGGCCTTGTCGCCGGCGTCGGCGTTGGTCTCGCCCTTGGCCTTCACATAGGTGCCGATGCCGCCGAGATAGAGCAGCTCGGCGCGCGACTTGAGGATCGCGGTCATCAGCTCGGCCGGCGAGACGGTGGCGGCCTTGAGGTCCAGCATCGCCTGAACCTCGGGCGACAGCGGGATCTCCTTCTGGTTCCGCGGCACGATGGCGCCGCCTTTGGAGAGCTTGCCGGCGTCATAGTCGGCCCAGGACGAGCGCGGCAGCTTGAACATGCGGTCGCGCTCTTCCCACGACACGGCCGGATCCGGATCGGGATCGAGGAAGATGTGACGGTGGTCGAAGGCGGCCAGCAGCTTGGTCTGCTTGGACAGCAGCATGCCGTTGCCGAACACGTCGCCCGACATGTCGCCCACGCCGACCACGGTGAAGGCTTCCGTCTGGATGTCTTTGCCCAGCTCGCGGAAGTGGCGCTTGACCGCTTCCCAGGCGCCGCGGGCGGTGATGCCCATGACCTTGTGGTCGTAGCCGACCGAGCCGCCCGAGGCGAAGGCGTCGCCCAGCCAGAAGCCGTAGCTCTCGGCCACGCCGTTGGCGATGTCGGAGAAGGTGGCCGTGCCCTTGTCGGCGGCGACGACCAGGTAGGGATCCTCGCCGTCGTGGGCGACCACGGCCGGCGGGGCGATCACCTTGTTGTCGGCGTCGATGTTGTCGGTGATGTCCAGCAGGCCGAACAGGAAGGTCTTGTAGGCGCGGATGGCCTCGGCCTGGATGGCGTCGCGGTCGCCGCCGCGCGGCAGCTGCTTGGGATAGAAGCCGCCCTTGGAGCCGACCGGCACGATGACGGCGTTCTTGACCTGCTGGGCCTTCACCAGGCCCAGGACTTCGGTGCGGAAGTCGTCGCGGCGGTCGGACCAGCGCAGGCCGCCGCGGGCGACGGGCCCGAAGCGCAGGTGCACGCCCTCGACGTGCGGGGCCGAGACGAAGATCTCGCGATAGGGCTTGGGCGCGGGCAGGTCGGCCAGTTCGCGCGAAGCGATCTTGAAGCTGATGTGCGGCTTGGGCCCGCCGTCTTCGGCGCTCTGATAGAAGTTGGTGCGCTGGATCGCGCCGGACGATCCCTGGCTCGAGGCCACGCTGCACGGCTACTTCCCCAAGGCGCTGGGCGTCTACGC
>JASGDR010000320.1:0-6521 GCA_047607095.1 Caulobacter sp. | reverse complement strand
GTGGGCAGGGTGATCGAGCCCTGGCGCAGCAGCACCAGTCCCACCGGCAGGATGACGACGATGTTGGCGGCCACCAGCATGTAGAAGGCGCCGCCCAGCGGCAGATAGTCCCGCGCCCAGCGCGTTTCGATCGCCGCGTAGTCGCGAACGGCCCGGCTGGTCTCGGCGAAGCGCTCGCCCGTGCGGTTGAAGATCTTCACCACCGGCATGCCCGCCAGGTAGTCGACGACCGAGGCGTTCATCCGCGCGCCGGCGGCCTGGTAGGCGGCCGCGTGCCGGCCGCCCCGCGTCATGGCGATCGAGAGCAGCGCGAAGGAGACCGGGGTCAGCACGATCGTCGCCAGCGCCATGCGCCAGTCGACGACGAACAGCCAGATCGACACCGCCAGCCAGGTCGCGACGGCGCTCATGCCCTCGGGCAGGCCGTGGGCGACGATGGCCTCCAGCTTCTCGGGCTCGTCCACCACCAGCTTCTTGGCGTCGCCGCTGGACCGTTCGGCGAAATAGCCCAGCGGCAGGCGCGCCATGTGGCGGGCGATCCCCAGCCGCAGGCGGTGGATCACGTCGAAGGCGACGATGTGCGACTGCGCCAGGGCCAGCCCCATGGCGGCGAAGCCGGCGACGACCGCGGCGGCGGCGATCGCGGCGTGCGAGACCACCAGCGGCCAGGACAGCGTTCCCGCCGTCGCGGCCACGACCAGCCGGTAGACGATCCAGGCGGGCGCCAGCTCGGCCAGGACCCCCAGCGTCGCCAGCGCCAGGGCCGCGGCCATGCGGCCCGTCGAGCCGCGCAGGCGCCCGCTCACCAGCCGCAGGCTGGCCAGATAGTCCGGCTGGGGGTGGTCGGTGGCGGTCGTCGACATCGAAGTCTCCCTTGGGCGAGGAGGCGGCCAGGCCCCCGTCGCTGGTTCGGATCAGTCCTGGGCCGGGCCGGCCGCCGCGAGCCAGCGGGCGGCCTGGGCCCGCGCGGCGCTCTCGCTGTCGACGATCTCGTAGGGGTAGGGCTGGATCCCCGCCTTGGCCGCCTGGGCGGCGCGCTCGCCGTAGGCCTGGCGCAGCAGCGCGTCCGGCTCGATCCGCACGGCCCCCAGGCACCAGCGGCGCTGGAGGTCGAGGGTGGCCATGCTCCATTCGGCGTAGGCCTTCATGAAGCCCGGCGAATGGCGCGGCAGTTCGACGCCCTCCATGATCAGGACGAACGGCTCGGCGCGGTCATAGAGCGCCTTCAGTTGCGCGAGGCGGTCCTGGGCGTCCGCGTCGGCGACCTGTTCGGGCATGACCAGGCGCGCGACCGGCCAGTCTTGCGTCTCGATGAAGCCGGGCATGTGAACTCTCCGCAGGTGACAGGATCTGCGGCTGATAATCAGTTTCAGGAGGGCGGCTCTACCCGGGGCGGATGCGATTGTAGCCGCATCGGGTCGGCCGTCATTTTCGCCGCTTCAGGGAAGAGGGGGCGACGCCGAACTGCTTGCGGAACGCCGCCGCGAAATGGCTGGCGTTGGTGTAGCCGAGGTCGGAGGCGACCAGCATCACCGGCGTCTCCGCCTCCAGCCGCTTGCGCGCCTCCAGCATCCGCTCGCGCTGGAACAGGCCGTAGACGCTTTCGTCGAACAGGCGCCGGAAGCCGCGCTTGACCTTCATGATCGGAAGGCCCGTCTCGGCGGCCAGCATGGCGATGGTGGGCGCCTGGGTCAGATCGGCCAGCAGCATGTCGCGCGCGCGCCGCAGCCTGCGCATGTCGTCCAGGCTGAGGTCGTCCGGGGTCGTTTCCTCCGAGCAGGATTCGATCGCCAGGCTGGCCATCACCAGGGCCTGGCCCAGCAGCCACAGCCGCGACTGCCCGGCGATCTGCGTGTCTCCGCGCGCCCGGGCCCGCTGCAGCCTGTGGCCCATGGCCCGCGCCGTGGCTTGGAGTTCGGCGGCCGCGCGGTTCTGGAGGTAGCAGCGGCCTCCGTCCATTTCCCGGCGAAGCATCCGCGGAAGGTCGGGGACCAGGCTTTCCATCAGCGCCGGGTCGATCGACACGAACACGCTTTCCAGCTTGCCCCGATACATCGACTGGCCCCGGCATTCGGGGGTGTAGCTGATGTTGCTCATGCCCTGATCTAGCCGGTGGACGTGCTCGCGCCGCCGGTCGCTCATCGAGAACTGCGACTGTCCGGCCAGGGCGCAGGAGAAGTTCAGCCGGTGCCAGTCGTCGTAGACGTCGAGCGTGATCGGCTCCTCCAGGTCGCCCTCCCACACCAGCAGATCGACGCCCTTCTGCAGCTCCAGCCGCGACAGCGTGCAGGAGGATCCGCTCGCGCCCGCCCGGCCGTCGCCGTCGAGCAGGTTGGAGATGGGCAATTGAATCAGGGGAGAGGACGAGGAGGCTGGCTGCATGCCTGAAGGCCTTTTTACGATCCGATACGGGCAGAAACAGACCCGTTTCGGGCAGAAGTTGCACTTAAGAATTAATATCAGATATGTCGCCTCGGCAATCCCTTGTCGAGGCGACCTCGGCGACACCCTCCGAGAAAGGCTCCCCGACGGGAGCCTTTTGCACAGAGCGGGGAAGGGCGTCCGGGGGGCTGTCGAATTGTAAGGAGATACCGCGTATGCGCCGCCCGAACTGCCGCGAGAGCCGGCCTTCACTGAGGAACAGAGCCCGGTTCGGATCCGCGGCGGCCGCCCTGTTCGCCACGACCGCCCTGGCGCCGCTGGCCGCCATGGCCCAGACCCAGTCGTCGGAAGCCGGCGCCGCCAACGAGGTGGATTCGGTGCTCGTCACCGGCGCGGCGGCGGCCCAGCAGCCCGACCTGACCGCCGAACAGATCCAGCGCCGCGACACCAGCAGCGTCGCCGACCTGCTCGAGCAGATCTCGGGCGTGTCGCTGAACAGCCTCTATTCGCGCCCGGACGTTTCGGTGGGCGTCCAGGGCATCGCCGGCCACGGCCGCGTCGTCCAGCAGCTGGAAGGCATCAGCCAGAACTTCCACGCCTTCACCGCCGACGTCGGCCAGACGGGCTCGATCTTCATCGATCCGATGCTGCTGGCCGGGATCGACGTGACGCGCGGCGGCACGGTGGGCACCGCGACGCTCGGCGGCCTCGGGGGCGCGGTCAATTTCCGCTACATGGACGTCGACGACATCCTGGAACCCGGCGAGACCTTCGGCGGCCTGGCGCGGATGTCGACCGGCGTCGGCTATTCGGCCAACGGGCAGAAGCCGGCCGGCTCGGCCTTCGTCGCGGGACGCACCGGTCGCCTGGAGTGGATGGCGGGCGGCGCCTATGTCGACAACGACGCCTACCGGGTCGGCAGCAACTTCAGCATGAAGGACATGGCCGAGAACTTCCGCGGCGACAATCTGAAGTTCTATGACGGCGTCAACGACATCAAGCCGGCCGGCGGCTGCGACTACACGGGCATCACCGGCATGGTCGGCAGCGCGACGCGCGACGGCCTGAGCAGCTGCCGGCTCAGCAGCCAGCAGCTGACCTACCTCAAGCAGGCCGCCGATTCCGGCGCCCTGGACGGCACCGAGAAGCGCACCTATTCGGCCATCCTGCGCCTGGGCTACGATTTCGGCGACGCGGCGAACCAGAGGCTCGACCTCTTCGCGGTCACCAGCGGCGCCCGCTATCGCACCGAGCAGGCGCCGTCGGTCCGCCTTCCCGGCGCCTGGGACGGCGGCCAGACCGGCGATCCGGCCTACTGGGGCGACGATCCCTGGGACGTCGGAACCGACCTCAAGAGCACGGTGGTCAGCCTGCAGTACGGCGCGGCCTTCTCGGAGCTCTTCAATCCCAAGGTCCGGGCCTATTTCGAGAGGCAGAAGCGCGACCAGGACTGGGTCGGCCTGTCGGGCTCCTACGCCTATGGCGTTCCGCTCTACTACGACGTCGAGAACAAGTCCTTCGGCCTCAAGCTCGACAACGCCAGCCATTTTACGACCCGCTTCACCGGACCGCTGCGGCTGGACGTCGGCCTGGAGGCGCGGCGGATGGACAAGAGCGTCCAGAGCCTGACCGAGTGGGAGTATCTCAAGGTCTATCAGGCGACCCTGGGCAACGACATCACCGTTCCCAAGTGGGATCCCGACGCGCGCACCGACACGATCAGCGCCGCGGTTTCGCTGAGCACGGAAGGCTCCGGACCCTTGCAGGTCACGGCGGGCTTCGGCTGGCAGCACGTGGACCTGACGGTCTATGATCCGGTCTACCAGACGGGCAACCACCAGGGCGTGGGGACCAACGACTACGTCACCCAGCTGGCCACGCTGCGCGCCTATTATCGCAGCCTGGGCTATTCCTCGTCGGTCGCCAGGACCATGGCGATCGCTGATCTCGATGGCTATACCGACCAGTGGTACATCGAACCGGGTCAGGGCGTGGCGCGCTACGTCACCGGCGATCGCAAGCACGATTTCGACCTGAAGTCGGGTCACTTTTCGCTGGAATACAGGCCCGAGGGCACGGGCCTCACCGGGCGCGCCCAGGTCAGCTACAACGAGCGCGCGCCGACCAGCAACGAGATGTACAGCAGCGGCGTCTGGAACCTCGTCATGTTCGTGACGAACCCGGACCTCAAGCCCGAGAAGAACCTGTCGGTGCAGGTCGGCGCCGACTATGCGCGATCGGGCCTGTTCGGCGCCGAAGACCGGCTGAAGATCGGCGCGATCTTCTATCGCAACATGATCGACAACTATATCGGCTACGGGCCGATCGCCTCGCGCGACAGCTATCTGGTCTACCAGTCGGCGCTGGCCATCGCCACGCCATCGCATGGCGGGATCGCCAGCGTGAACAACCTCGAGACGGTCGTTCGGCAAGGGTTCGAAGTGAACCTCGACTACAGCCGGCCCCTGTTCAACCTGCGCGGCGCGGTGACCCTGCCGCTGCGCCGCGACAACAAGATGTGCAGCTGGTACTCGCCCAGCGGCCGCAGCTACGTGCAGACCACCAACGCCGACTCGACCTCCACCTACACGGAAGGCGGCCATGCCGACCGGCTCTGCTATTCGGGTTGGAACTGGATGGAGACCAGCCTGATCCAGCCGGTCACGGGCGCCTTCACCGCGACCTTCACGCCGATGGGCGATCGCCTGGAGCTGGGGGCCACGGCGCATTACCGCGGCCGCCAGCGGTCGGCCTACTACTATGTCGAAGGCGCGCAGGCCGACGCCAGCCGCGTCAATTCCCTGAAGCCGCTGCCCGACGGCGACGGCTGGCTCACCGTCAACCTGTTCCCCAAGGTGGTGAAGTTCGACCTGTTCGCGAACTACAAGGTGACCAAGGACGTCAAGCTGGGGCTCTACGTGGCCAATGTGACCAACGAGATGGAGGCCACGCCGACGACGTTCGGCTACAACTTCTATCCGGGGCGGACCCTCAAGGCCAGCATGGAGGTCCGCTTTTAGCGGACGCCGCGTTCGGCCTCGCGGGGCGATCCGCCGGGCCGAACGCGCCCTTGGCCGTCTGAAAGCTTGTTGGAAGCTTGGGAGCCGAAAGGGCGCGACGGGCGTCGCGCGTGACGCTCGTCCATCGAGACGATCCAGATGTTTCTTTTCGCCGTGGCTTGCGTGACGGTGGCGTTCGCCCTGTTGTTCATGGCGCGGATCGGCCGCGGATGACGCGCGGCGCCGGACCGGCTTGAAAGGTTCGTGGAAGGTTTGTGTCGGATGAAGCGGCGGGAGGCGATCCTCCCGTCGTTTTCCGCCGTCTGGAGCGCCTGGATGTTCGATCGCCCCAACGCCGAGGATCGCGCCGCGCGCGGTCGCGAGGGCGGCTATTCGCTCATCTGGGTGCTGTTCCCCTCGGTGGTTCTGGTCACCGTCCTGGTCTTTCTGGTCGTCCAGCTGTTCGATCCCAGCAAGGCCCAGATGGCCTATGCCGACCGCGTGGACTTCGCGCACCTCGCCGCCGAGGTCAGCGACAACCTGCCGTGGATCCTTTTTCTGGTGGCGATGATGATGGCGGGCGTCTTCGCGGCGCTGCATTTGGGCCTGCGCCCGCTGCGGCGCATTTCCGAACGAGCCGGCGAGATCGGTCCCGCCACGGTCAGCCGGCGATTGCCGCTGGAATCGACGCCGCGCGAGATCGCGCCGCTGGTCGGCGCCTTCAACGCCGCGCTGGATCGCCTGGAGGCCGGCCTGCGGGCTCAGCGCGACTTCTCCGCCAACGCCGCCCACGAACTGCGAACGCCCCTGGCGACCTTGCGGGCCCAGGTCGAAAGCCTGCTGGAACCGGACGAGCGCAAGGAGGCCATCGAGGAGTTCGACCGGCTGTCGCGTCTGATCGCCCAGTTGCTGACCCTGGCCGAGGCGGACGGGGGCGACGCGCCGGCCAGCGTCGCCTTCGACCTCGTGGAGACCGCGCGCGACCTGACGCGCGACATGGCGGGGGCCATCGTCGCCGGCGGCCGGGTCGTCGCCTTCGAGAGCGTTCCCGACCATTGGGAATGCCGGGGCGCGCCGGGTCTGGTCGAGGTGGCGCTGCGCAATCTGCTCGAGAACGCCATGCGCCACACCTCGCCCGTG
>JASGDR010000319.1:0-2954 GCA_047607095.1 Caulobacter sp. | reverse complement strand
CGGCGCAGCAGCACGGTCTCGTCGCCCACCTTCTCCAGCAGGGTCTCGGCGAAGGCGGCCGAACGGTTCTTGGTGGCGCGTTGCGACAGGTCCAGCAGGATCTGGCCGACCGCGCGATCGCGGCCCGGCAGGCTGGCCTTCATTAGCCAGTCGTCCTTCTCCAGCACCCGGGCGGCGCGCTCGGCGCCCTTTTCCGACAGGGTGTAGACGCTGGCGCCGCGGGTGCCGACATCGGGGCCCGAGTCGGCGTGCAACGAGATGAACAGGTCCGCGTCGGCGCGGCGGGCGATCTGCACGCGCGATTCCAGCGGAATGAAGGTGTCGGTGTCGCGGGTCAGCACGACGTTGAAGCGGCCGGACTTCTCCAGCTTGGCCTTCAGCGCCTTGGCCGCGGCCAGGGTGACGTCCTTCTCGTTGGTGGCGGCCCCGGCCGAGCCGGGATCCTTGCCGCCGTGGCCGGCGTCGATGACGATCGTCTTCTTCAGCTTCAGGCCCGAGGGCTTGGCCGGGGTCGAGACGGTGGTCGGGCGCAGCACGGCCCCGTTCGCGCTGGCCGGATCGCTGGCGGCCAGGTCGATGACGTAGCGATAGGCGGTGGCGCCATCGGCCGGCGGAAGCAGGAAGCGACGCTTGACCACGGCCTTCGACGAAAGATCCAGCGACAGGCGCGCGCCGCCGGCGGCTTCGTCGATGACCCAGCGGTCGACCAGTCCATGGCCGGCGCCCTGCAGGTCGCCCGAAACGGTGACGTTGGGCAGGCCCACCACGACTCGGCTGGCGGCCGCGCCGTCGCCGATCAGCTTGCCGACGGCCGCGCGGTCGAGGTCGATCACGACTCGGGTCTCGGCGCGGTCGCCGCCGAAGCGGACCTTCTGCACGCCCGCGGCCGGCGCCGGGCCCTGCACGGTCGCCACGGCCACGCCGGCGAGCGCCAGCGCGCCGACGATCAGCGCCGCCTTCGCCCAACCCGTTCTCGCAGCTCCGATGACGACCTTACGCATTACCGCCCAGCCTGCTGGCGCTTACAGAAAAACCAATGAGGGATATCCGCACGGACGGGTAGCAAAACCGTTAAGGAAACCGATCCCTTCATCAATTTCGCCGCGCGCTCCACGGCGCTTTTCATTTGCGTTGCGTTCTTGCTAGAGTAGCGCCGTACGCAGAGCGACGTCGTCAGACATGGCGCTTTGCGTGAGTGGTTCCCAAATGTCGGACGCGCTTCGCCGTCCCCCATGCCGGAGCCGCCGGACTTTGAGTTTGCGGGCGACGGCCGGCCTGGGACGATGTCTCGGCCGCCATAGCCCAACAAGGGCCCCGCGTCGGGCCTTTCGCCGCTCCCGGCGACGACGCGTCATCCGTTCCGCGCCACCCGGCGCGTCAAAGGAAACAAACGAAACCCCATGGGCTGCGCCGCACCCGATCGCCTCTGGCAACCGCCCTTCGAACTTCGCTCCGGCGAAGTCGCGGTCTGCGATGCGCGCGCCCCTCATTCATATCGGCGCCCGGGCTTCGCGCCCGCCGCGCGCCGTGGAGATTCCCTGTATGTCGAAGAAGATGTTGATCGACGCCGCCCACGCAGAAGAGACGCGTGTGGTGGTCGTGGACGGTTCGCGGGTTGAAGAATTCGATTTCGAGAGCCAGACCCGCAAACAACTTCGTGGAAATATCTATCTCGCCAAGGTGACCCGCGTCGAACCCAGCCTCCAGGCTGCGTTCATCGAGTACGGCGGCAACCGTCACGGCTTCCTCGCCTTCAACGAGATTCATCCGGACTACTACCAGATCCCGGTCGCCGACCGTGAAGCGCTGATGCGCGACGACGCCGGCGACGACGAGGACGACACCCCGGTCTCGCGCCGCGTCTCGGGCGACGACGAGGACGACGCCGCCGGCGATCACGCGATCGACGACGAAGACGACGTCGTCGAAGAGGAACTGGCGCGCCGCAAGCGCCGCCTGATGCGCAAGTACAAGATCCAGGAAGTGATCCGCCGCCGGCAGATCATGCTGGTCCAGGTCGTCAAGGAAGAGCGCGGCAACAAGGGCGCGGCCCTGACCACCTACCTGTCGCTGGCGGGCCGCTACGGCGTCCTGATGCCCAACACCGCCCGCGGCGGCGGCATCAGCCGCAAGATTACGGCGGTGACCGACCGCAAGCGCCTCAAGAGCGTGGTGCAGAGCCTGGACGTGCCGCAGGGCATGGGCCTGATCGTCCGCACGGCCGGCGCCAAGCGCACCAAGGCCGAGATCAAGCGCGACTACGAGTACCTGCTGCGCCTGTGGGAGAACATCCGCGACAACACGCTGCACTCGATCGCGCCGGCGCTGATCTACGAGGAGGAAGACCTCGTAAAACGCGCCATCCGCGACATGTACGACAAGGACCTGGACGGCATCTGGGTCGAGGGCGAGGCCGGCTACAAGGAAGCGCGCGACTTCATGCGCATGCTGATGCCCAGCCAGGCCAAGAAGGTGTTCCCGTACCGGGAAGCCGCGCCGCTGTTCGTCAAGCACAAGATCGAAGACCACCTGGCCCAGATCTATTCGCCGGTCGTGCCGCTGCGTTCGGGCGGCTATCTGGTGATCAACCAGACCGAGGCCCTGGTCGCCATCGACGTCAACTCGGGCAAGGCCACGCGCGAGCGCAACATCGAGGCCACCGCCCTCAAGACCAACATCGAAGCGGCTGAGGAAGCCGCCCGCCAGCTGCGCCTGCGCGACCTGGCCGGCCTGATCGTCATCGACTTCATCGACATGGATGAAGCCAAGAACAACCGCACGGTCGAGAAGGTCCTCAAGGACGCCCTCAAGGACGACCGCGCCCGCATCCAGATGGGCAAGATCTCGGGCTTCGGCCTGATGGAGATCAGCCGCCAGCGCCGCCGCACCGGCGTGCTGGCGGGCGGCTTCCTCAGCCGCTTCGATGTTGGTCTTGAGGGCGGTGGCCTCGATGT
>JASGDR010000318.1:0-14780 GCA_047607095.1 Caulobacter sp. | reverse complement strand
CCTGCAATCACCAATACCCCTGCCGCGGGGTGGAGCAGCCCGGTAGCTCGTCAGGCTCATAACCTGAAGGTCACAGGTTCAAATCCTGTCCCCGCACCCAAATCCTATACGAAAGCCCCCAGCCTAAGCGCCGGGGGCTTTTGTCGTTTCAGGCCTCGTTTCGGGATCCGCGCATGACCGACCGCTATCTGGACGATCTGGCCGTGGGCGAAACCTGGATCGGCGAGCCCTTCACGCTGACGCAGGCCGAGATCCTCGACTTCGCCCGCGCCTATGACCCGCAACCGATGCACGTCGATCCCGAGGCTGCCGCCGCCGGCCGGTTCGGCGGCATCATCGCCAGCGGATGGCACGTGGCCTCGCGGGTCATGCGCGAATATGTCGACACCGCCCCGTTCGGCGCGACGCCGATGCTGGGCATGCGCATCGACGAGCTGTGCTGGCTCAAGCCGGTGCGTCCCGGCGACGCCCTGACCGTCCGCCGCGAGGTGGTCGAGACCACCCGCTCGCGCTCCAGGCCCGACCGCGGGACGATCCGCACCTTCACCACCGTGACCAACCAGCACGGCGAGACGGTGCTGACCTTCTTCAACCTGATCCAGATGCCGGCCCATGCGGGCGTGACGCTGTAGTTATCCTTGCGTCCTTCGCCGACGCGGCCGCACTCTGCGGCCTCCAGTGCGAAGGGGCTTGCGATGCGGCGACGGACGGTTCTGGCGGGCGGGCTCGGCCTTTCCCTGATGCTGGCGCTTCCAGCCCCGGCCGCGCCGCTCCCCGCCGACAAGACCCGCGAGATCGACGCCATCGCCCGCGAGGTGCTGGCCGCCACCGGCGCGCCCTCGGCGTCGGTCGCCGTCGTCGAGGACGGCGCGTTGGCCTACGCCCAGGCTTACGGCCGGGCGCGGCTGTCGCCCGCCGTCCCCGCGACCACCACCACCCGCTACGGGATCGCCTCGGTCAGCAAGCAGTTCACCGCCGCGGCCGTGCTGCTGCTGGCGGAAGACGGAAAGCTTTCGCTGGACGATCCCGTCGGTAAGTACGTGCCCGGCCTGACCGAGGGCGACAAGGTCACCCTGCGCCAGGTGCTGTCGCACACCGCCGGCTATCGCGACTACTGGCCCCAGGACTTCGTGTTCGAGGCCATGCGTTCGCCCGCCACTTCGCAGAAGATCCTCGACGGCTGGGCCCGGATCCCGCTGGATTACCCGCCCGGAGAGCAGTGGCGCTATTCCAACACCGGCTTCGTCATCGCGGGCCTCGTGGTCGAGAAGGTTTCCGGCGAGCCGCTGGTCGCCTTCCTCAAGCGCCGGATCTTCGACCCTCTGGGCATGGCCGGCGTCACCGAGGACGACACCCGGCCGCTGTCGCCGCCCGACGCCGGGCACTACACGCGTTACGGCCTGGGTCCCGTGGTCCCGGCCGACAAGGAAGGGCCGGGCTGGCTGTTCGGGGCGGCCGAACTGGCCATGTCGCCGTCGGACCTGGCCCGCTGGAACCGGGCGATGATCCGTCGCGAGCTGCTGAAACCCTCCTCGTGGGAGGCCATGACGACGTCGGTCGATCTCTCGAGCGGCGCGCCCGCCGGCTATGGCCTGGGCGTCTCGGTCAAGGTGCGCGACGGGGTCACGTCGATCAGCCACGGCGGCATGCTGTCGGGCGTGCTGACCAGCAACACCGTCTGGCCGGCCGAGAAGCGGGCGGTCACCGTCATCGCCAACGCCGACTTCGGCGAGCCGCAGACGGCGATCTCGCAACGGGTGGCCTTCCTGCTGCGGCCCTCGACCGGCCCGACGGCGACGGCGCGGGAACTGGTCGCCCAGCTGCAGGCCGGGCGTATAGATCCGGCCCTGCTGACCGACAACGGCCGCGCCTGGTTCACCGCCGCGCGGCTGGCCGATTTCGGCAAGAGCCTGGCGCCGCTGGGGCCGCTGCGGATGCTCGACGGCCAGGGCGTCCAAGTGCGCGGCGGCATGACCTGGTACGGCTTCGATGCGGTGTTCGGGCGCCGGACCCTGTCGGTGTCGATGCGCCTGACGCCGGACGGCAAGATCGAGCAGTTCCTGATCGGGCCCAAGGCCGGCTGATAGCGGAAGAGGGGAAGCCATGACCGACGCGATCGATGAGGCGGCGTTGGAGGGCTTTTCCCGGTTCGACTTTTCCGACGGCGGCCGCACGCGCCCGGTCTGGCGGATGGGAACGGGACCGGCGGTGATCGTCATCCACGAGATCCCCGGTCTGCATCCCGGCGTGCTGGACTTCGCCCGCGACGTCGCCGCCGGCGGCATGACCGTCTTCTGCCCCAGCCTGTTCGGCGAGCCGGGCAAGGGAGTGACCAAGCGCTACATCGACGCCACGACCTTTCGCCTGGCCTGCGTGCGGCGCGAGTTCGCCATCTGGCGCGGCGGGCGCTCCAGCCCGGTCGTCGACTGGCTGAAGGCCCTGGCTCGCCGGGTCCACGCCGAATGCGGCGGCAAGGGCGTCGGGGCCGTGGGCATGTGCTTCACCGGCGGCTTCGCCCTGGCGATGATGACCGAGCCGTCGGTGGTGGCGCCGGTGCTGGCCGAGCCGTCGCTGCCAGTGCTCGACAAGGGCGGGCTGGACGCCTCGCCGGCCGAGATCGCCTGTGCGAAGACGCGGTTCGAGGCCGAGGACCTGTCGCTGATCGCCTTGCGCTTTCGCAGCGACCGCCATGTGCGCGACGCCCGGTTCGAGCGGCTGAAGGCCGAGTTCGGCGAGCGGGCCGAGCTGATCGAGCTGGAGGACGCCGACGCCAACGACTACCGCGTGATCCCGCCGCACTCGGTGCTGACCCTGCACCTGGATCGCGACCGGCCGGACGGGGCGGGCATGCAGGCGGCGCGGCGGGTGGTCGAGTTCTTCCGGGAGCGGACGGGGGCGGCTGGTTGAGCTCCTGGCGCGCTTGCCTCATGGTGGCGTCATGACAAGGAAGAAGCCCCGCGCCCCGCAGGAGAAGAAGGCCCTCAGCTACGAGCGCGACAGCCGGAACGACTACAACAGCAGCGACAAATCGATCCGTCGGCTGATCCCGCTGCGCAAGGCCAAGGAAAGCCGTCGAGTGCGGCATGAGGCCGATCAGGCGCTGCACCGGATCGTGGAGGGCGGCTGCGATCAGAAGGCCGACCTTCTGGAAAACACCCTGAGCACCGATGTGTCGCGGGTGGGCGGCTGGCGCAAATGGGAGGCCGTCTCGCTCGGCGAAACGGTCAGGGCTCAACTCGAACGGCGCGAGCGTCTGGGTATGACCAAGGTCGGCGAGGCCGACGAGGCCTAGTCGCCGCACTGGACTTCCGTCCACAACGCGCCTAGACACCGCGCCTTCGATTTTCCCCCGCGCTACCGGCGTTCGATCCGCCGGCCGGGCTGCAAAGGCTATCCGCGCCATGAAGCGCCATTCCGACAAGTCCAAGGGCGGGCCGACCGGTCCGTCGCAACGCCAGCTCCGCGCCGGCGAACTGATCCGCCACGCCCTGGTCGACATCCTCCGTGAGGAGGAGCTGCAGGACGAGGCCCTGACGGGCGTGTCCGTCACCGTCTCGGAAGTGCGGATGAGCCCCGACCTCAAGCACGCCATCTGCTTCGTCGAACCGCTGGGCGCGGGCGTCGATCAGGGCGCCGCGGCCCATACCGACGAGATCATCAAGGGCCTGAACCGCGTGGCCAAGTTCCTGCGCGGGCGCCTGGGCCGCTCGATCGACATGAAGTTCACGCCCGACCTGAAGTTCATCCACGACGAGAGCTTCGGCACCGCCGCCTATATGGACCGGCTGTTCCTCGATCCGCGCGTGCGCCAGGACACCGAGCGCCGCCTGTCCGACGTGCTCGACGACGAAGACGAGGACTGATCCATGGCGCGCCGCAAGAAGGGCGACGCGGTCTCGGGCTGGGTGTGCCTGGACAAGCCCTACGACCTGACCTCGACCAGCGCGGTTTCCCGCGTGCGCCGGGCGTTCAACGCCCAGAAGGCGGGCCACGCCGGCACCCTGGATCCGCTGGCCACGGGCATCCTGCCGCTGGCCCTGGGCGAAGCGACCAAGACCGTTCCGTTCCTGATGGACGCCGACAAGGCCTATCGCTTCACCATCGAGTGGGGGCGCAACACCACCACCCTCGACCGCGAAGGCGAGACCACGGCGGCGTCCGACGTGCGTCCGGCGGTGGAGGCCGTCGAGGCGGCGCTGGGCGCCTTCATCGGCGAAGTCGATCAGGCGCCGCCGAACTTCTCGGCCATCAAGGTCGACGGCGAGCGGGCCTATGACCTGGCCCGCGACGGGGTGGAGTTCGAGCTGCCCACCCGCAAGGTCGTGATCCATGCGCTGCGCGTGCTGTCGGCTCCGGACGCCGACCACGTCGAGCTGGAGATGGAATGCGGCAAGGGCACCTATGTGCGCGCCGTGGTCCGCGACCTCGCGGCCGCGCTCGGGGCCTGTGGACATGTCAGCCAGCTTCGCCGAACGCGGGTGGGCCAGTTCACGGAAGAATCGGCGATAGGCCTGGAAAGTCTCGAGAATTTGAGCTATGAGGCCCGGCTGTCGGAGGCATTGCTTCCGGTCGAGACCGCGCTGGACGACATCCCGGCGTTGGCCGTGACCGACGAAGACGCCTTCCGGCTTGCGCAAGGACGCGCCATCGTTCTGCTACCCAGGCAGGTGGAACAGCTGAAAGCCGAGCTTACGCCCGGCGATCGCACCGTTTCCGCCATGTCCGGAGAACGCCTGGTGGCCTTGTGCGAGATGCGCGCCGGAAAGCTCAATCCGGTGCGGGTCTTCCAACTCACCTGAGCGGAGACAACCCGATGTCGATCACTGCCGAGCGCAAGAGCGCTCTCATCGCCGAACACGCTCGCACCGAGGGTGACACCGGCAGCGCTGAAGTCCAGGTCGCGATCCTCTCGGAGCGCATCGCCAACCTGACCGAGCACTTCAAGACCCACAAGAAGGACAACCACAGCCGTCGTGGCCTGCTGAAGCTGGTTTCCCAGCGTCGCCGTCTCCTCGACCACCTGAAGAAGTCCGATGAAGGCCGTTACGCGGCTCTCATCGAGAAGCTGGGTCTGCGCCGCTAAGGCGCATTTCCGCCGCCTTACTCCGGTAGGGCGGCGGAACGCTTTTCTGGGTCCGCGTTTCGAGACAGGCCGAAGCGAGGGATCCAAGGGTTCCGCCCCCCAGGCGGCGCCCCGTACGTCCGAGGGTTCACGTCCTCAAACCCCGCCTGTCGAACTTGGATGAGGATCATCGGCCCGGCTTCCGTTAAGCCGTCCGGCCCCTGTCCGCCCCGACGGGAATCCGCCCGCGGGAACCGAAAGAAGAAAAATGTTCGATATCAAGCGCAAGACGATCGAGTGGGGCGGCAAGACGCTGGTCCTCGAAACCGGTCGCATCGCCCGTCAAGCCGACGGCGCCGTTCTGGCCACCATGGGCGAAACCGTCGTCCTGGCCACCGCCGTGTTCGCCAAGACCCAGAAGCCCGGTCAGGACTTCTTCCCGCTGACGGTCAACTATCAGGAAAAGACCTTCGCGGCCGGCAAGATTCCGGGCGGCTACTTCAAGCGTGAAGGCCGTCCGTCGGAAAAGGAGACCCTGGTCTCCCGTCTGATCGACCGCCCGATTCGCCCGCTGTTCGTCAAGGGCTTCAAGAACGAAGTCCAGGTCGTCGTCACCGTGCTGCAGCACGACCTCGAGAACGATCCCGACATCCTGGGCATGGTCGCCGCCTCGGCCGCCCTGACCCTGTCGGGCGCCCCGTTCATGGGCCCGATCGGCGCGGCTCGCGTCGGCTGGGTGAACGGCGAATACGTGCTGAACCCGACGCTCGACGAGCTGAAGGAAAGCGCGATGGACCTGGTCGTGGCCGGCACCGCCGACGCCGTGATGATGGTCGAAAGCGAAATCAAGGAACTCTCGGAAGAGATCGTCCTGGGCGGCGTCAACTTCGCCCACGCTCAGATGCAGCAAGTCATCGACGCGATCATCGATCTCGCCGAGCACGCCGCCAAGGAGCCCTTCGCGTTCGAGCCGGAAGACACCGACGCGATCAAGGCCGAGATGAAGGCCATCGTCGGCGAAGACATCGCCGCCGGCTACAAGATCACCAAGAAGCAAGACCGCTACGAAGCGATCGGCGCCGCCAAGAAGAAGGCCGTCGCGGCCCTCGGCAAGTCGGACGAAAAGCCGGAAGGCTATGACCCGCTGAAGCTGGGCGCGATCTTCAAGGAACTGGAAGCCGACGTCGTCCGTCGCGGCATCCTGGACACCGGCCTGCGCATCGACGGCCGCGACGTGAAGACCGTCCGTCCGATCCTGGGCGAAGTCGGCATCCTGCCGCGCACCCACGGTTCGGCCCTGTTCACCCGCGGCGAGACCCAGGCGATCGTGGTCGCCACCCTGGGCACCGGCGACGACGAGCAGTTCATCGACGCCCTGGAAGGCACCTACAAGGAATCCTTCCTGCTGCACTACAACTTCCCCCCCTACTCGGTGGGTGAGACCGGCCGCATGGGTTCGCCCGGCCGTCGCGAAATTGGTCACGGCAAGCTGGCCTGGCGCGCCCTGCGTCCGATGCTGCCGGCCAAGGAAGACTTCCCCTACACCATCCGTCTGGTCTCCGAGATCACCGAGTCGAACGGCTCGTCCTCGATGGCCACGGTCTGCGGTTCGTCGCTGGCCATGATGGACGCCGGCGTTCCGCTGGTCCGTCCGGTGTCGGGCATCGCCATGGGCCTGATCCTCGAGAAGGACGGCTTCGCCGTTCTGTCCGACATCCTCGGCGACGAAGATCACCTGGGCGACATGGACTTCAAGGTGGCCGGCACCAGCGAAGGCCTGACCTCGCTGCAGATGGACATCAAGATCGCCGGCATCACGCCCGCGATCATGGAGCAGGCCCTGGCTCAGGCCAAGGAAGGCCGCGCGCACATCCTCGGCGAGATGAACAAGGCCATGGAAGCGCCGCGTGAAGACGTCGGCGAGTTCGCTCCGAAGATCGAGACCATCACCATCCCGACCGACAAGATCCGTGAAGTGATCGGCACCGGCGGCAAGGTGATCCGCGAGATCGTCGCCACCACCGGCGCCAAGGTCGACATCAACGACGAAGGCACCGTGAAGGTCTCGGCCTCGGACGGCGCCAAGATCAAGGCCGCGATCGACTGGATCAAGTCGATCACGCAGGAAGCTGAAGTCGGCGCGATCTACGACGGCAAGGTCGTCAAGGTCGTCGATTTCGGCGCCTTCGTGAACTTCTTCGGCGCGAAGGACGGCCTCGTCCACGTCAGCCAGATCAGCAACGAACGCGTCGCCAAGCCGTCGGACGTGCTGAAGGAAGGCCAGATGGTCAAGGTGAAGCTCCTGGGCTTCGACGACCGCGGCAAGACCAAGCTGTCGATGAAGGTCGTCGACCAGACGACGGGTGAAGACCTGTCCAAGAAGGCCGAAGTGACCCCGGAGGAAGCCGTCAACACCTGATGACGGCTTTCAGGGCGACCTGAAAATGCAGCGGGCGGCTCCGAAAGGGGCCGCCCGTTTTGCGTTCTGGGAATGTGCGGCGGACGCGCGGTGCGTCCTTCGAGGCTCGCCTTCGTCTCGCACCTCAGGATGAGGAATTCAGTGCAAGGGGGTCTTCACCCTGGAGCGCCCGCGAAGCGGGCCTCGAAGGACGCAGGGCGTGGGCCGCCCGCTCAGAACCCCGCCGTCACCGAGGCCACCACCGTGTCGGGCGTGCGGTCGCTGCCGATATAGGTCAGGCCCAGGTCTACGGCCCTGATCTTGCGGTTGACGCCCAGCGACCAGTCCCACTTGCCGTCGGGCGCGAAGGCGCCGTCCTCGTAGCCCAGCTGGGCGGCGATGGTCAGCGGGACGTCGGGCGAGGTCCAGGCCGCGCGGACATAGCCGTAGCGGTTGTCCATACCGCCCAGGGCGTCCTGCTCGGGTGACCAGGCGAAGCCCAGGCCGTAGGTCCAGTCGCCGAAGGCGTGGCTGGCCGAGACCGGCAGCTCCCAATAGTCGAGCCCCTCGGCGCCGGGATAGCCGTAGCGGGCGGCCGAGAAGTCGAGGGTCGTGTCGGCGATGGCGAAGGTGTAGCCCAGGGCGACGTCGAGCTCGGTGTTCGCGCCGCCGTAGTCGTCGATGGTCGAGCCCCAGACCCAGCCGTAGAGGCCGTTGGCGGCCGTGGCGGTGAGGCCGCCCTGCAGGGCCGGCTGTTCGTCCGAGAAGCTCGCGCCCCGGAACCGGTAGTCCGACACCACGCCGATCTTGCCGCTGATGGTGACCGCGGGCTCGGCCGCGGTCTGGGCCAGGACGGGCGAGGCGAAGGCGGCGGCCAGGACCGCGCCGGCGACGAGGATGCGCATCTAGAACTCCGCGTTTCGCAGGTGCAAAATGCGGTTAATCCTGATTTCCAATATGTGGCGAGTGGGCAATTCGCCCTTGCGGCCATCGGCCGCGCGCATTTTGCGCGCCATGCGAAAGCGTGCGTCGATCCGCGTCCGAATACGCGATTTTCGAGCCTGTCAGGCTCGTCCGGCCTGGGCCGACAGGTGGTCGGCGGTGATCCCGATCTTGGCCAGGGCGCGGGTCCACTTGTTGTCGTGGTCGTCGTCGAACAGCAGCCCCTCGTCGGCGTCGCAGATGAGCCAGACGTTGTCGCGCAGCTCCTGCTCCAGCTGGCCGGGACCCCATCCGGAATAGCCGAGGGCGAGGATGGCCCGGCGCGGCCGGTGGATGCGGCTGCCCAGAGCGTCCAGCGCGTCGCGGGTGACGGTCAGGGCCAGGCCGTCGGCGACCGGCGAGGTCGATTCCGGCGAGACGTAGTCGTCGGTGTGCAGCACGAAGCCGCGTTCGCGCTCCACCGGCCCGCCCAGCATGACGAGGTCGCTGGGCGCGCGCACCTCGGGGGCGACGCCCAGCTTGTCCAGCAGCTCGTAGACGGTCAGGCCTTCGACCGGGCGGTTGACCGCCAGGCCCATGGCCTGTTCGTCGTCGTGCGAGCAGAGATAGACCACGGCGCGTTCGAAGCGCGGATCCTCGATGCCCGGCATGGCCACCAGGAGCCGGCCGGTCAGGAATTGGCCCTCGCCGTCGAGGGGATCGGTCTCGGGAGCGTCCATCTGTTGAGGATCGGCACACAACGCGTCGGTTTCAAGTCAAACCACGTTATTGGCGAAGCGATCCGAACGCTTTATCTCCGGATCGCTCTTTCAGCACAGGATCACACCATGGCGATCAAGGTTGGCGACACGCTTCCGGCGGCCACGTTCATGACCAGCTCGGCCGAAGGCCCCAAGCCGGTCACCTCCGACGACCTCTTCAAGGGAAAGACCGTCGCCCTGTTCGCCGTCCCCGGCGCGTTCACCCCGACCTGCTCGGCCAAGCACCTGCCGGGCTTCAAGGAAAAGGCCGCCGAACTGAAGGCCAAGGGCGTCGACACGATCGCCTGCGTCTCGGTCAACGACGTCTTCGTCATGAAGGCCTGGGGCGCCGACCAGGGCATTTCCGACGAAGTGCTGCTGCTGGCCGACGGCAACGGCGACTTCACCCGCGCCATCGGCCTGGACTTCGACGGCAGCAAGTTCGGCATGGGCTCGCGCTCGCAGCGCTATTCGCTGATCGCCAAGGACGGCGTCGTCGAGACGCTGAACGTCGAGGAAGCCGGCGAATTCAAGGTCTCGTCGGCCGACTACATGCTGGGCCAGCTGTAAGCAGGCCGGCAAGCCCGCCCTCGTCCTTCGACAGGCTCGGGACGAGGGCTGCTTAAAGGCCGCGACAGTCGAGACCCTCATCCTGAGCTTGTCGAAGGACGAGGGCTCGCACCCCTTTCTAGGCCGAGATCGCGTGCAGCTGCGCCGCATGCGCTCGCAGCCAGGCGCGGTGGGGCGCGGGATCGCCGATCAGGGTTTCGCACAGCGCCCAGAAGCGCGGGCCGTGATTGGCCTCGATCAGGTGGGCGCATTCGTGGGCGACGACGTAGTCGGCCACCGCCGCCGGGGCCAGGACGAGCCGCCAGCTGTAGCGGATAGCCGCCGGCGCGCCAGGCCGGGCCGGCCGGCAAGAGCCCCAGCGGGCCTTGGGATCGGCCACCGCCACCGACGGCATGGGCCGTCCCAGCCGCCCGGCGTGATGGGCGGTCCGCTCGGTCAGCTTCTCCAGCGCTTCGCGCTTGACCAGCCGCAGGATCTTCAGGCCCCAGTTGGCGTCGTCGGGGGCGATGAGGGCGTCCTCGGTGATCCGCGCGCGGCCGGCGCCGACCTCCAGCCGATAGGGTTTGCCCCAGATCTTCAGCACGCCGCCGGGCTCGATCACCTGGCGCCCGGGCAGGGCGGCCAGCTGCAGGCTCATCCAGCCGGCCTTCTCGTGGGCGAAGGCCACCGCCTCGGTCAGTCGGCGCGCGTTGGGTGCGATGGCGACGATCTCGGACTTGGCGCGATCGACCCGCAGCGACACCCGCCGGGCGCGCCCGTCGACCTTCAGCCGCAGCGCGCAGCCCTCCACTTCCAGCCGGTCGCCGTCGGCGAAGCGTTTCGGAGCGGCTTTCGGCTGCGGGCGGAAAAGGTTCATCCCTCCCTAGATCGCGCCCGTCGCCGTCGGACGCAAGAGGGCGTTCTTCAGGCCTTCTTGCCGGCGAAGTTCGGATCGGTGCGCAGGATGAAGTCGCGGACCTTGGGATAGATCTCCTCGCGGAACCGGCGGCCGTTGAACACGCCGTAATGGCCGACGCCGGGCTGGACGTAGTCTTCCTTCAGTTCGGCCGGGATGTTGACGCACAGGTCGTGGGCGGCCTGGGTCTGGCCGATGCCGGAGATGTCGTCCTTCTCGCCCTCGACGGTCATCAGGCCGATGTCGGTGATCGCCGCGGGGCTCACCGGACGGCCGCGATGCATCAGCTCGCCCTTGGGCAGCAGGTGGCGCTGGAAGACGATGTCGATGGTCTGGAGATAGAACTCCTCGGTCAGGTCCAGCACCGACAGGTACTCGTCGTAGAACTCCAGGTGCTTGTCGGCGCCGTCGCCGTCGCCCTCGACCAGGCTGTTGAAGTAGCGCTGGTGAGCTTCCTGGTGCTTGTCGGCGTTCATGCTCATGAAGCTGGCCAGCTGCACGAAGCCCGGATAGACGCGCCGCCCCATGCCCGGATAGGGCGCGGGCACGGTGTAGATCATGTTCGACTGGAACCAGGTGAAGGGCTTTTCCTCCGCCAGGTTGTTGGTCACGGTCGGCGACAGGCGCGCGTCGATGGGCGAGCCCATGAAGGTCATGCTGGCCGGACGCGACGGATCGCCGTCCTCGGCCATCAGGGCGGCGGCGGCCAGCACCGGCGGTCCGGGCTGGCAGACGGCCAGCACGTTGGGGCGCGGGCCCAGCACGCGCAGCATGTCGCGGATGTGGTCGATATAGTCGTGGAAGTCGAAGCGGCCCTGCAGGACCGAGACCTCGCGGGCGTTCTGCCAGTCGACGATGAACACCGCGTGGTCGGGCAGGAAGGCCTCGACCGTGCCGCGCAGCAGGGTCGCGTAGTGGCCCGACAGCGGCGCGACGATCAGCACGGCGGGGTCGAGCTCGAACTTGCCGGCCCGGCGCATGTCGGCCATGTCGCGGTCGAACTGGATCAGGCGGGCCCAGGGGCTCTGCCAGACGACGGTGGGGCGCACGCGCACGTCGACGCCGTTGACGTTGACGTTGTCGATCCGCCAGTCGGGCTTGCCGTAGCGACGGGTGACGTTGGAGAACAGGTCCGCGCCTGCATACAGCCGCCGGCCCAGCTCGGTGTTGGCGGCGGGGTTCAGGGGCGAGCCCCAGAAGTCCCGGGCCGCGCGGGCCGCCAGGCGCAGCGGGGTCGAGGCGTAGAAGCTCGCTTCGTGCAGGGCGTACAGCATGCCGTCTCCAGCGATTGTGCAATGCAGCATAACACGCCGGCGGTTAAGAAGGTACAGCCCAGAGGTGACCTAGCGGCATTGCGCCGCAAAAATGGGCGTTGTCAGCGCCCCTCCATCGCCGCCTTCAGCTGCCGGGCGATCTCCTCGGGCGGCAGGCTGTAGGCGATGACGCGGTCGAAGCGGCCCTTGGGATCGATCACGTAGATCGCCGTCGAGTGATCGACGCTGTAGTCGGGGCCGTCGCCGACCTTCTTGTAGTAGCCGCGATAGGTCTTCACCGCCGCGTCCACCTGGGCCGGGCTTCCCGTCAGGCCGACGATGTTCTTGGGCAGGTAGCCGGCGGTCAGGTAGGTCTTCATCACCGCGGGGGTGTCGCGCTGGGGATCGACCGAGACCATCACGATCTGCAGGTCCTTGGCCTTGGGCCCGAGCTGGTCGCTGGCGGTCGCCAGGGCCTGCAGGGTGCCGGGGCAGACGTCGGGGCAGTAGGTGAAGCCGAAGAACAGCGCGCTCCACTTGCCCTGGAGTATCTTCTCGTCGACCGGCCGGCCGTCGTAATCGACCAGTTGGAACGGTCCGCCGACCGCGGCGGGGGGCGGCGCGGAGCGGAACACCCCGCTGCGGACGATCAGCGCGCCGGCCAGGATCACGCCCACCACGCACACGGCCAGGACGGTCAGGCGGTTGCGGTTCATGGGGTCTCGTCCTTTGGGGCTCGCCAGATCGAAATTTCTGGCCTTAATGTGGCGACATGGCCGACGCTTCGTTCAAGGACGCGCCGAAGAAACCATCCCACGACGGGCTCGATAGGCCCGACGGTGGAGCGGCGCAAGACAGCGACGACTGGTCGTGGGCGGGCCCCGGGCTCCGCCGCGGCCGCCTCCGGGTGCGAACATTGTTGGCCCAACGCTGGCTGACCGTCGCGGGCCAGTCGGTGACCGTGCTGTTCTGCGGCCTGGTGCTCGACGTCCAGGTGCCCTACGCCCTCTGCTTTTCGCTGATCGCGCTTTCGGCCTGGCTGAACGTGCTGATCGGCCTGGCCTCGACCGGCCAGCGGATGGCCCGCGACGTCGAGGCCACCGCCCAGATCGCCTTCGACATCCTGCAGCTGGCCGGGATGCTCTATCTGACGGGCGGGGTGTTCAATCCGTTCTCCCTGCTGCTGATCGCCCCGGTCACCCTGGCGGCGGCCACCCTGCCGGCGCGCTACGCCCTGGGGCTGGGGATCCTGGCGGTGGTCGTCAGCATCGTGCTGGCCTTCCTCTACATGCCCCTGCCCGTGGTGGTGGGCGCGCCGCCGTCCTATCGGCCCGAAGGCGCCCTGCTGGCGTCCATCGTCGCCGCGCGGGTGCTGGGCATCGTCGTCACCGGCCTCTACGCCTGGCAGGCGGCCACCGAGTCGGCCCGCATGGAGCTGGCCCTGAACGTCACCGAGACCGTGCTGGCCCGCGAGCAGAGGCTTTCGGCCCTGGGCGCCCTGGCGGCGGCGGCGGCGCACGAGCTGGGCACGCCGCTGGCCACCATCTCGGTCGTCGCCCGCGAGATGGCCCGCGGCGCCCCCGACGAGCAGACCCGCGAGGACGCCGAGCTGCTGATCGGCCAGGCGGCCCGCTGCCGCGAGATCCTGCAGCGCCTGACCGAGATGCCCGAGGCCCAGGACGCCGTTCACGAGCGCATGAGTCTGATCCAACTGGTGCACGAGATCATCGAGCCGCACATGATCCACGGCGTGCGGGTGGAGGCGGTGGTCAACGGTCCCTCCGGCGAGGCCGCGCCCGACGTCTGGCGGCGGGCCGAGGTGATTCACGCCCTGACCTCGATCGTCGAGAACGCGGTGGACTTCGCCCGTTCGGAGGTGATCGTCGTGGCCCGCTTCGACGCCCGCTCGATTTTGATCGAGGTGCGCGACGACGGCCCCGGTTTCTCGCCTGAGGTGCTGGCCAAACTGGGCGAACCTTACGTAACGTCACGTCCTGGGGCGGAAGGCTCGCGGACCGGCCACATCGGCATGGGCCTGGGCTTCTTCATCGCCAAGACCCTGTTGGAACGAACCGGGGCGGCGGTGGATTTCAGAAACGGACGGCGAGGCGGCGCGGTCGTGGCCGCACGCTGGCCACGCCCGGCGATGGAGGCTCCTGGCTTCATCGGCGTCTGACGACGAAAGACTTGCGAAGTTTTGCAAGTCGTACACATGATGCTTGCACGACACCCGGTTGAGTATAGGCGCGGGGAGGCGCTGAGTTCATGGCGGATATCGGAGAACTGGTCGCGGCTTTGCCGGACAAGTCCCTGCTTCTGCTCGACGACGATGCGCCGCTGCGAACGCGGCTCGGTCGAGCTTTGGAACAACGCGGCTTCGAGGTGACGCTTTGCGCCTCGGTGGCTGAGGCGATGAGCACGCTCAAGAGCAATGCTCCGGCCCACGCGGTGCTGGACATGCGGCTCGAGGACGGCTCGGGCCTGAAGGTGGTCGAGGCCGTGCGCGACGCCCGCGCCGACGCCAAGGTCATCATGCTGACCGGCTACGGCAACATCGCCACCGCCGTCGCGGCGGTGAAGGCCGGGGTGGTCGACTACCTTTCCAAGCCGGCCGACGCCGACGACGTGGCCCGCGCCCTGCTGGCTGCCAAGGACGCCGCCCCCGCCCCGCCGGAAAACCCGATGAGCGCCGACCGCGTGCGCTGGGAGCACATCCAGCGGGTCTACGAGATGTGCGGTCACAACGTTTCGGAGACGGCCCGCCGCCTCAACATGCACCGTCGCACCCTGCAGCGGATCCTGGCGAAACGGGCGCCGCGCTAACCCCCTCAGTCGCTTCGCGACAGCTCCCCCAAAGGGGGAGCATCTCGGCGCAAAGATCCTCCCCCTCTGGGGGAGGTGGCACGGAGGGCCGGAGGGG
>JASGDR010000317.1:0-4907 GCA_047607095.1 Caulobacter sp. | reverse complement strand
CGCGCTCGCCAAGCTCGCGCTCGACAGGGCGGTGATCCCGGCCAGCAGGGCGAAGGCGCCCCGGCGGTTCAGTTGCGGCATGAGGTTTCTCCCGAACTCTACTTTTGGCGAACTCTAAGGCGCTTGGTAACCGGTGGACAAGATCAGCGGCCGCCGCCGAACTTCAGGTGATGCAGCACGATCCCGCTGGTGGTGGCCACGTTCAGCGAGTCGAACCCGTTGGCCATGGGGATCCCGATCCCCTCGGCCCGGGCGATCACGTCGGCCGACAGGCCCGGTCCTTCGGCGCCCAGCAGCACGGCCGCCCGCGCCGGCGGCTCCAGCCCCGCCAGCGTCCGCCCCGCCGACGGCGTCAGGGCCAGCGGCGTGAAGCCGGCCGCCGCCAGCAGACCGACCACGTCCTCGCCCTTGCCGATATAGCCCGTCGGCGCGCTCAGCGTCGCCCCCACCGAAACCCGGATGGCCTTGCGGTAGAACGGATCGCAACAGTCGGCGTCCAGCAGCACCGCATCCACCCCAAAGGCGGCGGCGTTGCGGAAGATCCCGCCCAGATTGTCGTGGTTGGCGATGCCGAACAGCGCCAAGACGGTCGCCCGCTCCGGCAGCCCCGCCAGCAGCTCGGCCGCCGGCGTCGCCGCGGGCTTGCGCCCCACCGCCAGCACCCCGCGATGCAGGTGGAAGCCGGCCACCGCGTCCAGCACCGTCTGGTCGGCCAGGTAGACCGGCGTTTCCGCCTCCAGGCCGGCGAACACCTCCCCAAGCTTGCCCTGCCGCTTGGGGTCGATCAGCAGCGACTCCACCCGATCGGCCGCATCGCGCACGAAGGCCCGCAGCACCGTCTCGCCCTCGGCGATGAACCGCCCTTGCCGACCGACGAGGTCGCGCTCCTTGATGTCGCGATAGGCCGCCAGGCGCGGGTCGGCGGGATCGGTGATGGTGACGAACTGCGGCACGGGGGCTCCGCGAAGGCTTCTAACGCACGCCCCGTATCGGAAGGATCGCCAGACCGCCAGCCGCCGCCAGGCACGCGGCCACGACGAACAGCGAATGATAGTCCGTGCGGCTGGGCCCCAGGAACCACACCGCCAGCACCGGGGCCAGGGCTTGCGGCAAGGTGTTGGCCAGGTTGATCACCCCCAGGTCCTTGCCCGCGTCGGCCTGCGAGGGCAGCACCTGGCTGACCAGGGCGATGTCGACGGCGTAGTAGCAGCCGGCCCCGCAGCCGAACACGACGAACCCCGCCAGCACCACCGGCCAGCCGGGCACCAGCGAAAAGGTCAGCATGGCCGTGGCCAGGATCATCGCCGCCCCGGCCGCGAACAGCTTCCGCCGCCCCAGCCGGTCGCTCAGCATGCCGAACATCATCGCGCAGCCCACATTGGCCACGGTCGCCACGGTGGTCAGCAGCGCCAGGCCCTGCTCGGCCCGGCGGCCCGGGAACAAGGCCGTGTAGCGCAGCGCGTCCTGCAGGTAATAGAGCATGTAGCACTGGGTCAGGGTGATCGCGACCAGCACCATGAACCGGCTCACCCAGGCCAGGGCGAAGTCCGGGTGCTTGCGCGGATCGACCCACAGCCCCTTGAGGAAGCCCGCCAGGCTGAAGCGCTCGGCGTCGTCGGCCGTGATCGGCGGGTCCTTCAGCCGCAGCGCGAAGGGCGCGATGGCCAGCGCCAGCGCCACGCCGATCGCCAGGTAGCGCAGCGCCTCCGAGGTCAGGAGTCCGCCCACCAGCACCGCCCCGGCCACCGCGCCGATCGGATGCCCCAGGCTCAGGAACGCCGCCACCCGGCCCTTCTGGGCGTCGGGCACCCGGTCGGGCAGCAGCGCCAGCAGCGCCGCGAACATCATGTTGAAGGCCAGCTGGAAGCCGATGATCCCGAGGATCAGCTCCAGCCGGCTGTCGGCCAGCATGATCGCCACGTAGGACGCCAGGGTGCCGACCAGGCCGATCAGCAGCCAGGGCCGCCGCCGCCCGAAGCGCGAGGTCGTCCGGTCGCTGATCGCTCCGGCCAGCAGGTTGGCGACGCTCGCCGTCAGCGCGCCCCAGAAAGCCGTCTGGCTCAGCACCAGCGCCTTCTGGGCCGGATCCAGCGCCGCGGCCTTCAAGGGCAGCAGCACCTGGATCAGCGGCATGAAGCTGATGAACGCGCCGATCTGGGCGAAGGTGAAGGCGGCGATGAAACCCGGCCGAACCGGTTCGACCGGCCGGCTTGCGCCGCTGTGCGACATGGCTGCTCCCTGTGACCGATGCGGTCTTGCGCCGCGTTCGCCTGCCCGGCGACCTTCGCCGCGCCTTTGCGGCCCGGCAAGAGGCGCCGGCGGCCTTCCCCGAGTTTTTTCACGTCCCCCGGGCTCGCGCTGGGCACGGCAAATGCTCTAGGCTGGCCTGAACGGTTGAGTCCGAGCGGCCCGACCAAACAAACGAAGTTCAGTCGTCTCAAGCGGGGGAAGCGGCAAACCGATGGCGTCGGTGACCATCTACGACGTGGCGGCGCGCGCCGAGGTTTCGATCAAGACCGTCTCGCGGGTCATGAACAACGAGCCGAACGTCCGCCCCATGATGCGCGAAAAGGTGCTCGAAGCGGCCCAGGCGCTCGGCTACAGCCCCAACCTCTCGGCCCGCAGCCTGGCCGGCTCCAAGAGCTTCGTCATCGCCGTGTTCGTCGATGCGGCCCTGACCATCGATCACTGGCGCAGCGAGCGCGGCGCCGACTACCTGTCGCGCATCCAGCTGGGCGCCACGCTCCAGTGCCGCGACGCCGGCTACCACCTGCTGGTCGAGCTGATCGACCACGAGGCCCCGCAGATCCGCCAGGAGGTCGGCGCCCTGCTGGCCGCGCTCAAGCCCGACGGCGTGATTCTCACCCCGCCCAGCTCCGACAACGCCATCGTCCTCGAACTGCTCGACAAGGCCGGCACGCCCTATGTGCGCCTCGGCCCGGAAGAGGCCGACGGCCCCGGCCCGCGCGTCCACATGGACAATTTCGCCGCCGCCCGCGACGTCACCGAGCACCTGGCCGGCCTCGGCCACAAGCGCATCGGCTTCGTGGTCGGCGAGCCGCGCCATGGCGCCAGCCAGGCCCGCCGCGCCGGCTACATGGCCGCCATGCGGGCCCGCGGCCTGTCCGTCGACGACGCCTGGGTCCGCCAGGGCGACTTCACCTTCCAGTCGGGCCACGACGCGGCCAAGGCCCTCCTGGCGCTTCCCGACCGCCCCACCGCCATCTTCGCCTCCAACGACGACATGGCGCTCGGCGTCCTGGCCGCCGCCGCCGAGGCCGGCGTGCTGGTGCCCGGCGAGGTCTCGGTCGCCGGCTTCGACGACAGCCCCAGCGCCCGCTTCTCCCGCCCCCAGCTGACCACGGTGCGCCAGCCCGTCGCCGAAATGGCGGAACTCGCCACCCGCCTGCTGATCAAGGGCCAAGTCAAAGGCGGCGCGGCGGGCGCCATGTCCGCCCCGATCGACGAACTCCTGCCCTTCGAACTGATCCACCGCGCGTCCACGGCCCCGCCGCCGGTGGGGTGAGGGGATGTGGCGGCAAGAACGGACCTTGTCACACCTCCAGAAACGCGACGTTCGTAGGCTAGCCGATCAGCCGCGAGGTGCGTTCAGGGGGTGGGAATAGCGTGACGGCTTCATGCCGGGGCTCGGATCTGCGGCACCTTAGAAGCTACATCCCTACTTCAGGAGCAGGGTTTCAGGTGGCAGTGGGAATTGCGGGAGCTCTCAAGCGTTCGAGATTGGACCAATGCGTAGATCCCGTAAAGCCCGGTCGTCAGCTTTAAAGAAATCTCCCTTTCCAAAGGGCATGCCTAGGGTAAAGTATGAGCTTTCTGGTGCCTCGCCTTCAGCAGTATATTTGATCCATAAGTTCCTAATATCCAAAGCAAATGCCTGCCCCTCGAATATTTTGAACGGCTTTTCGTGGCCCATGGGCTGAGGATCACTTATCGGCAATTCAATAATTTTAGCATCCCCGTGACCGAGCGCTACAGCGATCGTATCTTCGTACTTAATTCTATACTCAAGCCTCCGCTCCGTGGCGGGGTCTATGTAGACAAGTCCGGCCAGTTGATATGATATTTTGGTGCACGCCTTCTGGCCTAGATTCTTGATGTCAACTGACAGCCGCAATCTCGGCGGTCGATCATCGGCGTAAAACGCGACAGTGGCGCGAGAGATGGCGAGGTTTGTCCGTGCGTCTCGCCGCGCCTCGGCGAGTCCGGCATCACTTGCATCAGCGGTGCGCTTTGCTTCCCACCAGGTCCTCCGAGTTAAGTAAATCGTCGCCGCGAGGCCTAGTAGGCCGAAAAAATTGAAGGTGGTCTGCCAGATCGCCGCGTCAGCAGAGTTCTCGCTCGCCAAGACGCTGCGCGCGGCAAGGGTCGCATTCTCGCACCTTTCTCGATCTGAAGGCAGGCTCCGCGAAGCACATCCAGCCCCTGACTTAACAAGGTCGCCACGTCTCTGGTGGATTTGGTTGATGGTTCCCCATCCAAAGCTAGTAATGGCGACGATAGCCATCAACAGAGCCGCTATCAGGACCCTCTTCCCATCGCGCTCCAGCGAATTGCTCTTCTGCATGCACAGCCCCTGCGCATCACGGAAGGCATTATGTCCTGCCACTGAAGCTTGGTCGATAACGCTTCCACAGCTCTGCCGCGCAAGCAAGGGCGAGCGGCCGACGGCCCAAAGCCAACGGACGCCCCGCTTGGGAGACCCCGTCGTCTACACAGGCATCAGCTGGTCCACTTGAGAAGCGGGAATGTGCCGACTTCGACTTCGGCGCTCTATTGGCGCAGCACCCTTCGTAGACGCGTCACAACAAGCCGCTCAGGTCTCAGATCACAGCAAACCGGCCTGCCCCAAAGAAAAGGGCGCGGCCATCACGGCCGCGCCCTTCTCG
>JASGDR010000316.1:0-3207 GCA_047607095.1 Caulobacter sp. | reverse complement strand
CGAACAGTTTCCCGGCCTGTCGCCGGTCGACGTGCTGAAGAGCGCGCCCGGCGTGTTGTCGGGCGAATCCCGCTCCAGCGGCGGGGTCGACGCCAATATCCGCGGCATGCAGGGGCAGGGGCGCGTGGTCGTCACGGTCGACGGCACGCTGAACAGCTCGACGGTCTATCGCGGCTATCAGGGCGTGGGAAACCGGACCTTCATCGACAAGGATTTCCTGGGCGGCGTCAGCATCGAGAAGGGGCCGGCCACGGGCGGCGGCGTGGGCGGCATCGGCGGCACGGTCGCCATGACCACGATCAATGTCGACGACATCCTGGCCGAGGGCGAGACCGTCGGCCTGCGCTTCAAGACCTCGCTGAACGGCAACACCGCCGCGCCGGTCGACGGCGTCTATCGCACCACCCTGCTGGGCGACGACAACGGCCGCCGCGTGGCGACCGGCCGGCCCGATGCGTTGCAGATGACCGCCGGGTCGGTCAGCGCGGTCTTCGCCGCCCGCAGCGACCGTTTCGACATCCTGGCCGGCGTGTCGCATCGCCGGTCGGGCGACTACTATGTCGGCGAGGAGGGGAGCGCCGCGCCGACCTCGGGGTCGCCCAGCGCCTATTGCGTGCGCTACCCGGCCTACTGCACCGACGTGCTCCAGTGGTACAGCGGTCCGGGGCTGACCCGCTTCGTCGGCGGCGAGCGGGTGCTGAACACCTCGCAGGACACCTATTCGGCGCTGGCGAAGGCCACCCTGCGGCTGGGCGCCGACCATGCGCTGGAGTTCTCGGCCAGCAAGTATCGCAGCCGCTTCGGCGAGAACTATCCGGCCAGCGTCTATCGCAACACGACCACGATCGGGACCAGCGCGCTGTCGAGCACCGACCTGGAACGCTACGCGCTGCGCTATGTCTGGAGCCCCGACAGCGACCTGCTTTCGGTGAAGGCCAACGTCTGGGCCACGAACATGGTCGAGGCCAGCCAGGCTCTGGGCGGCTACACCAGCGCGCCCAAGTTCGTGAACATGCGCGGCGCCGACGTGGCCAACACCTCGAAGTTCGGCGCGGGGCTGGGCGGGGTGGTCGCCGAGTACGGCGCCGGCTACCTGTTCGAGGAGACCGGGCCGGAGGGCGGCGCCTGGGACGGCGTGCCCGGCCGCCAGGGCTCGCGCGAGGAAACCAGCGTCTTCGGACGCGCCTCGTGGACGCCGCTGAACTGGCTGCGTCTGGACTCGAACCTGCGCTACGCCTGGTCCGACTACGAGGACGAACTGGCCTATGCCGGCGACAAGGACCGGGCCTATGACGGGGGCAGCTTCGGCCTGGGCGCGACGGTGGAGCCGGTCAAGGGCCTGCAGCTGTTCACCAGCTACAAGGACGCCGTGCGCCTGCCGTCGCTGCTGGAGGTGACCCGCGGCTTCATCCTGAGCTCCGATCCGGACCTGCGGCCCGAACGCACCCGCAATTGGGAGGCGGGCGTGAACTATGTCCGCAAGGGCCTGGTGCGCCGGAACGACAGCCTGGGCGCCAAGCTGGTCTATTTCGACAACGACATCACCAACTACATCAGCCGCAAATACAACACGGCCACCTATTCGATGCTGATCTTCAACATCGACAAGGCCCGGTTCGCGGGCTGGGAGGCCTCGGCCACCTACGCCCTGGGCGGCTTCACGGCCGAGGTCGCGGCCACCCGCTACACCGACGCGGCCTTCTGCCGGAAGGACGAGCCCTGCAAGAAGAGCTCGCTGGCGGCCGACTACGCCACCAACCAGATCCCGCCCGGCTTCGCCGCCAGCGCCACGGCGACCCAGAAGCTCTTCGCCGACCGCCTGTCCGTGACCGGCCGGGTGAACTATGTCGGCGAGCGGGTCGTGCCGTACGAGGCCACCGGCAGCGGGGCCTCGCCCTTCATCGCCGCGATCCCCTGGAAGCGCTACAGCACGGCCGACCTCTACGCGTCCTGGCGCGTGAGCCGTTCGCTCAAGCTGGAGACCTCGGTCGAGAACGTGACCGACGTCTATTACGTCGAGCCGCTGAGCCTGGGCCTGGTGCCCGCGCCGGGCCGCACGGTGCGCCTGGGCCTGACCGCGGCGCTGGGCGCGGGCGGGGGCGAGCTGCCGTTCTGGTCGCCGAAGCGGTCGCGCGCGGTCGAGGCCTATGACTGGACGGGCTTCCACGCCGGCGTGCATGGCGGCTACGCCAACGGCACGCCCATGGCCGAGGACATGAGCGTCCTGGTCGACGGCTATCCGCTCGAGCAGGGCGACTATCGTCTGGGCAAGGGCGAGGGCGCGCTGGGCGGCCTGCAGGCCGGTTACGACTGGCAGTTCAACGACCTGTTCGTGGTCGGGGTCGAGGGAACCTACGACTGGCTTGACCAGAAGACCTCGACCCAGCCCTACGCGAATCTGGTGCTGAGCGTCCGAGCCAAGAACCTGGCCAGCGCCCGCCTGCGCGCCGGCGTGACCCGGGGACGCTGGCTGGCCTATGCGGCCGGCGGCTGGGCCAAGGCCGACGTCAGCTTCGACATGGTCCGTTACGAGATGCCTTTCGGAGGCAGCGGTTCGGCCGAGGGGCCGATGATGGCTGTGGGCGCGGAATACGCCTTCAGCCCGATCGCCTCGCTGCGCCTGGAATACGCCTATCACGACCTGAAGGCCAAGAAGGCGATGGGCGGGACCTGGAGCGCCTACGACCTGCTGTTCGACGGCTCGGCCACGCCCAGGTGGCGCAGCGACCAGGCGACCTTCGGCTTCAACCTGCGTTTCTGAGGAGGCGGCCTCGTGACGATCGACGCGACGAACGCGCCTCTTTCCAAGCGCCTGAAAGCCAAGACGGGGGAAACGCACGACCGGCTCGACAACCGGATCATGGCCGCCGATCCGTTCGCCGACCGGGCCCGCTACGGCCGGTTCCTGCGGATGCAGCGGCAGTTCCACCGCGACGTGGACGCTCTCTACGGCCAGGAAAGCCTGGCCGTGCTGATCCCCGACCTGGCCGGCCGCGGACGGCTGCAGGCGGTGGAGCAGGACCTGGCGGATCTGGGGCTGGAGCCGTCCCTCGCGGACGGTCCGCCGCGTTTCGCCGCCGTCGCTGACGACCTGCCCGCGGCGATCGGCTGGCTCTATGTGGCCGAGGGTTCCAACCTGGGGGCGGCCTTTCTGTTCAAGGCCGCCCTCAAGCTGGGTCTCGGCGAGACCTTCGGCGCGCGGCATCT
>JASGDR010000315.1:0-10896 GCA_047607095.1 Caulobacter sp. | reverse complement strand
CTTCGCCGAACGCGACCTGGCGGCCGGGCGTCTGGTCGCGCCGCTGGGCATGGTTCACGAGCCGACCCTGCTGTGCGCCCTGACGCCCCGCTCGGGGGCTTCGCGCGGCGCGCGGCGCTTCCGCGACTGGCTGGTGGAGCAGGGGCGAGGGGCCTCTCCGCCGCCGTTTTCTCAACAGGCCTGAACCGAGGGGCGCGCAAAAGGCCTTACACTTTGCGCGCGGGACCTCTAGTTTCCCGCCATTCCGCCCCGCCCATTCGCCCTACGGGGGCGAAAGCCCAATAACAAGATCAGGAGCCCCCCGTGGACGCCGCCGCCATCGCCAAGCTCGAAGCCCACCTGAAGCGCACCTTCGGCAACCCGCACATCGCCGTGAAGGCCCGTCCGAAGCAGAAGGACTCGGCCGAGGTCGAAGTGAAGGGCGAATTCATCGGCGTCGTCTTCCAGGACGAAGACGAGGACGGCTCGTACATGTTCGAGATGGCCATCCTGGCCGAAGACCTCGACTAAGCCTTTCGCCCGTCCGGGCAGGAAGCGGCCGCTCCGGGTCTCCGGGGCGGCCGTTTTCGTTTCGGCTTATCCTCCCGCGAAAGCGGGAGATACGGAGGAGGGAGCCTCAGGCCGTCGTCATCGCCTTCACCTCGCGCCGGATCAGCAGCGAGGCGCCCGCGGCGATCAGGCCGGCGACGCCGGCGATGACGAAGGCCTGGACGTACTGGCCCTGGGCCGCGCGGATCATGCCCGCGCCCACCGCCGCCGTGGCCGCGCCCAGCTGGTGGCCGGCGGCGATCCAGCCGAACACGATCGGTCCGTCGCGGTCGCCGAAGGCCTGGGTGGCCAGGCGCGCGGTCGGCGGCACGGTGGCGATCCAGTCCAGGCCGTAGAACACCGCGAACACCGACAGGCTGACGATCGAGAAGTCCGAATAGGGCAGGTAGATCAGCGAAAGGCCGCGCAGGGCGTAGTAGACGAAGAGCAGCTTGCGCGGGTCGTAACGGTCGGTCAGCCAGCCCGAAGCCGTCGTGCCGAAGAGGTCGAACAGGCCCATCAGCGCCAGCAGACCGGCGGCGCTGACCTCGGGCATGCCGCGATCGCCGCAGAAGGCGATCATGTGCACGCCGATCAGGCCGTTGGTGGTCAGGCCGCAGATGAAGAAGCCCAGGAACAGCAGCCAGAAGGTGCGGGTCTTGCCGGCGCGGGCCAGGGCCCCGAAGGCGCCGGAGAGCGCGTTGGACGCCGAGCCGCGCGGCGGCTCCACCCAGTCCTCGCCCGCGCCGAACGGCTTGCAGCCGATGTCGGACGGGCGTTCGGGGATCAGCAGCCAGGCGATGGGGGCCATGACGGCCGCCACGGCGGCCACGGTCAGCACCACGGGACGCCAGCCGCCGTGCTCGGCGATGAAGGCCATGGCCGGCAGGAAGATCAGCGAGCCGGTGGCCGTGGCGGCGGTCAGCAGGCCCAGCATCAGGCCGCGCCGCTCGACGAACCAGCGATTGACGATGGTCGCGCCCAGCACCATCGCGACGGCGCCGCTGCCGAAGCCGGCCAGCACGCCCCAGGTCGCCACGTAATGCCAGCTCTCCGTCATGAAGGCCGACAGGCCGGTGGAGGCGGCCATCAGCACGAGCGCCAGGGTCACCGTGCGGCGCACGCCGAACGACTGCATCAGCGCCGCGGCGAAGGGGCCCGTGAGGCCGTAGAGGAAGATGCCGATCGCGGCCGCCAGCGAGATCGCGCCGCGATCCCAGCCGAAGCTCTTTTCCAACGGCAGGATCAGCACGCCCGGCGCGGCGCGAAGACCGGCCGCCGCCAGCAGGGCGAGAAAGGTCACGCCGGCCACGACGAAGGCGTAGTTGCGGCCGAAGGGGCGGCGGATCATGGCCATGAAGGTCTCCGGGCTCCGGAATGTAACCGATCGGTACGGGTCTTGATGGCGTTGTACGTACCGGTTAGTAACATCGTCAAGAGGCCTTCTCATCCATGACGAAAACCGACGCCGACACGCCCCTTCACCTGCAGCCCTACGCGCCCGGCGCGCGGGCGGCCGAGAAGATCTTCGAGACGGCGCGCGACCTGTTCTATCGCGAGGGCATCCGCGCGGTCGGGGTGGATGAGATCGTCAGCAAGGCCGGGGTGACCAAGCCCAGCCTCTATCGCAGCTTCAAGTCCAAGGACGATCTGGTCGCCGCCGTGCTGCGCGAGGTCGAGGAGGGGTTCTGGGACCGGTTCAAGTCGGCCGAGGACGCCTTTCCCGGCGACCCCAAGGCCCAGATGGTCGCCTATTTCGAAGGGCTGGCGGCGCGCTCGGTCGGCGACGACTATCGCGGCTGCGCGCTCAGCAACGCGGCGGTGGAATATCCCGACCGGACCCATGCGGGCCGCATGGTCTCGCAGGTCCACAAGGAGGATTTGCGCGCGCGGCTGCGGGCCAAGGCGGCCGAGATGGGCGCGACCGATCCCAAGGCCCTGGGCGACGCCTTCCTGCTGCTGATCGAGGGGGTCTTCACCTCCAGCCAGATGTTCGACGGCGACGACAAGCCCGCCATGGCCAGCGTGGGCGCGGTGAAGGCCCTGATCGCGGCTTGGTGCCCGTGAGCGGGTCCTTCGTCGATCGGGAGCTTGTGCACAGGCGCGTCGCGAGGATCCGGCGTGTCCTGTTCGAGGTCTGGGATCCGGTGCATGTCCACCCCAACAAGAAGCTGGCGGATGAGTACGACAGCTACGTCTTGGAGGTCCTGGAAGTCCTCGAATCCGGCGTTTCCGCCGCTGCGATGGCGGAATATCTCATGGATCTCGACGGCGGCCTCAGCGGCGGGGCGTGGGACGAGCGATGGGCCATATGCCTGGGCGCGGCCTGCCTGCTGCTGGAGACCGGGCCGGCGACACCCCTCGACCGTCCCGCCTGGTCCAGCCTGACCGGCCGGCAGGCGGAGCTGGCGATCGGGCGGGGCGGCGCCCTGCGGATGCATCCGGACTTCGGACTGTTCGTGGCGCTGGCCGACGAGACGCCGGCCAGTCTGGCCGCCGCGGGCGAGCTTGTCCGCGAGCACGGCCCGTCGGGCTTCGTCGAACCGGCCCCGCCGCCGCCCGTTCCCGGGACGATCGTGCGGTCCAGCGCCCTCTGCTGGCAGATGGCGGCCAGGGCGATCACGCCGCTGAAGCCGGTCGAGTTCGAGATCGTCGCCCTGACCGACGCCGATGCGGCCGAGATGCTGGCCCTGGCGACCTTGACCAAGCCCGGCCCGTTCTTCTCGCGCACCCACGAGCTGGGCGCGTTCGTCGGGGTGAAGGTCGACGGCGAGCTGGCGGCCATGGCCGGCGAGCGGATGCGCCCCGACGGCTTCACCGAGGTCAGCGGCGTCTGCACCGGTCCTGGTTTCCGGGGCAAGGGCTACGCCGCGGGGCTGCTGGCGCACGTGGCCGGCAAGATCCTGGCGCGCGGCGAGACGCCGTTCCTGCACAGCTACGCCGACAACGCCGGGGCCAATGCGCTCTACCAGGCCCTGGGTTTCGAGCGCCGGGCGGACATCTGGTTCACGGTGCTGGCGCCGCAATGAAAAAGACCCGAAGGACAGAGTCCTTCGGGTCCATCTAGTGCGTGAAACCTCGTCCTTCGACAGGCTCAGGATGAGGTTTCAAGTCAGGCTCGGCGCCGGAAATGATCCTCACCCTGAGCTTGTCGAAGGGCGAGGATCACGCAAGGCCGATCAGGCCTGTTCGGTTTTCCGCGCCTGGACGCGGCACCAGGCGTAGAGGGCCACCACCAGGATCGCCGCGACGATCAGGGCGATGATCATGCCCAGGTGCTCGGGCGGCGGCGAGGCGATGGCCAGCGGCGCGCCCTTGTTGCTGGCCACGATCAGCAGGGCCAGGGCGACGTTGAACAGGCTTTCGCCGACGATGAAGCCCGAGGCGATCAGCACGCCGAGGCGCTTGGCGACCTCGGCCTTGCGGTCCTTGGAGACCACGCGCTCGAAGATCCAGCCGGCGACGGCGCCGACCACCACCGGGGCGGTCACGGCGCTGGGCAGGTAGATGGCCAGGCCCACGCCCAGCGGCGGCAGGCTGAAGCGGTCCTTGCTGGCGCGGCGCAGGACGATGTCCAGCACCACCAGGCCCGCGCCGATCAAGGCGCCGACGCCCAGCAGGTCCCACTGCAGGTTATGGCCGATGACGCCCTTGGCCAGGGTCGAGATCAGCGTCGCCTGCGGCGCGGCCAGGGGCTCGGCGCCGGGCACGACGTTGAGGTTCGGCGCGCCGACGAAGCCGTTGGACTTGGCCAGCAGGTCCAGCACGAACGGGATCACCACGGCGCCCGACAGCACGCCGATCACTAGGGCCGACTGCTGCTTCCACGGGGTGGCGTCGACCAGCTGGCCGGTCTTGAGGTCCTGCAGGTTGTCGTTGGCCACGACGGCCACGGCCAGGACGGTGGCGGTGACGTAGAGGGCGAAGGCGACCAGGGCCTTGGCGGCGTCGGGGCCGATCAGGCCGCGGCCGATGGCGCCGATGAGCAGCGAGGCGCCCAGCACGGTCAGGATGGCGATGCCCGAGACCGGGCTGTTGGACGAACCGATCAGGCCGGCCATGTAGCCGCAGACGGCGGCGGCCAGCAGGCCCGCGAAGACCAGGTAGACGACGGCGGCGATGGTCAGCGGCAGGGCCACGGCGCCGGCCGGGCCGCCCAGGGCGAAGGTCGCCAGCAGCCAGCCGGCCGGAGCCAGCAGGGCCACCGACACCAGGCCGACGACGAAGATCGGGATGTCCTGCTCGACGCGGGGCAGGGCGCCCTCGCCCGAGCGGCGGGCCTTGCCGGCCTCGAAGGCCGAGACCAGGCCGCGCCAGATCGGAACCACCAGCTTGCCCAGGGTCCAGATGGCGGCCGCGCCGATGACGCCGGCGCCCAGGAAGCGCACCTTCGTCGACCAGACCTTGAGGGCGTGGTCGGCGACGCTCATGCCGGCTTCGGCCGGGAAATAGCCGGTCAGGATCGGCACCAGAACGGCCCAGGCGATGAACAGGCCGGCGAACATGGCCACGCCCACGGTGATGCCCATCAGGTGGCCCGCGCCCATCAGCGCCAGCGAGCTCGACGCGCCGATGCCGGTCGCGCCCTTGCCGACCTTGAAGTAGGTGGCGACCTCGGCGGCGAAGATCTTGGCCGCGCCCAGCGCCGCGAAGGCCGCCGAGGCCAGGGTGCCGGCGATCACGGCCCACAGGCCCGCCTTGCCCTCGGCCGCGCCTTCACGCGAACCGGCGCCGACCTTCAGCACCTCGGCCGCGGCGACGCCTTCCGGATAGGGCAGGGGCGAGTTGGTCACCAGCGCCCGGCGCAGCGGGATCGTGTACATCACGCCCAGGACGCCGCCGACGGCGCAGATGCCGAAGGTGGCCAGGAACGGGATGTCCGACCACCAGCCGATCATCAGCAGGCCCGGCAGGACGAAGATCACCGACGACAGCGTGCCGGCGGCCGACGCGATCGTCTGGACGATGTTGTTTTCCTGGATGGTCGAGGTCTTGAAGAACCGCAGCAGCGCCATCGAGATCACCGCGGCGGGGATCGAGGTGGCGAAGGTCAGGCCGACCTTCAGGCCGAGATAGACCTGGGCGGCCGTGAAGACGACGGTGATGAGAATCCCCAGAAGCACGCCGCGGAGCGTGAACTCCGAGCGTGGGGCGGCGGCGGCGTCGGACATATGGGGTCCCAAAACAGTTAAGGCGGCCGGACCTTGCAGTCCGACCGCCCCATACTCAAGCCCGTAAGGGCAAGTTCTGTTATGAAATTACAGAATAAGGGTCACAGAACGCCGAGCATCTCGGCCACCAGGGGATGGCGGACGATGTCCTTGTCGGCCAGGCGGACGACGGCGATGTTCGACAGCTCCTCGAACTTGGCGGCCACCTCGGCCAGGCCCGAAATGCCCGGCAGCAGGTCCGACTGGTTCGGGTCGCCGGTGACCACCATGGTCGAGTGCCAGCCCAGGCGGGTCAGCAGCATCTTGAGCTGCATGTAGGTGCAGTTCTGGGCCTCGTCGATCACCACGAAGGCGTTGTTGAGGGTGCGGCCGCGCATGAAGCCGACCGGGGCGATCTCGATCGCGCCCTCGGCCATCAGGGCCCGCATGCGCTTGACCGAAAGGCGATCGGTCAGGGCGTCGTAGAGCGGGCGCAGATAGGGGGCCAGCTTGTCTTCCATGTCGCCCGGCAGGTAGCCGATCGACTCGCCGGCCTCGACGGCGGGGCGCGACAGGACGATGCGGTTGACCCGGCCGGCCTCCAGCGCCTCGACGGCCTTGGCGATGGCCAGATAGGTCTTGCCGGTGCCGGCCGGACCCAGGGCCATGATCAGGTTCTTGCTGTCCATCGCCTCCATCAGCTGGGCCTGGCCCGGCGATTTTGGTTTTATCGTCTTGATGTAGCTCTGATCCCTGGGCGCGTTGTCGGTGTCGCCGAGGGGCGACCAGCCGCCGCGATGCTCCACCGGCAGGCGACGCACCTTGGCGTCGTCGTCGTAGCGGCCGTCGGCGCCTTCGCGCACCATCCGCTTCAGGGCTCGCTTGGTCATCAAAGCCTCCATTCAGGCATGAAAAAAGGACGAGGCCGTGAGGCGTCGTCCTTGGGTCGATGGGAGGAGCAATAGACGGAGCCGCAGGCGCGGCCGGGCGGCTCGGTGGAGCCCCAGGAAGGCGGTGCTGTACGCCGGAACGCCGAACGCAAGACCCTGTTCTCCGTCGTCAGGAGGCCGCGGTCGGTATGGTCCGCGGCGGATACGGAAGGAAAGTCCCCCGATGAGGGGATGTTCCATGCCGAATCACCGGATTTACAATGGGGCTATTATGGTTTCTGAGCGATTAAGATTTTGCGTGCGCAGAGAACACGGGGTGTACGGATGACTGTCTATTCGTTGGGCGACACGGCTCCGGACCTTCCCCCGGAAGGCGAATACTGGATCGCCCCGACGGCGAGCGTGATGGGCAATGTGGTTCTGAAGCAGAACGCCAGCGTCTGGTGGGGCGCGGTGCTGCGCGGCGACAACGACCCGATCACGATCGGGCGGAACAGCAACATCCAGGACGGCTCGGTGCTGCACACCGACGCCGGGATTCCCCTGACCATCGGCGCCGACGTCACGGTCGGCCACATGGTCATGCTGCACGGCTGCACGATCGGCGACGGCTCGCTGATCGGCATCGGCTCGATCATCCTCAACGGGGCCAAGATCGGAAAGAATTGCCTGATCGGGGCCGGCGCCCTGATCACCGAGGGCAAGGAGATCCCCGACAACTCGATGGTGGTCGGCGCCCCGGGCAAGATCATCCGCGAGGTCAGCGAGCATCAGGCGATGATCCTGCAGGCCTCGGCCCTGCACTATGTCGAGAACTGGAAGCGCTACCGCGCCGGCCTCAAGGCCCTCTGAGCCTTCCGCGGGCGAAAAGTGCAGGAGCGCCGCCCTCTGGGGGGAAGACGGCGGCGCTCCTGACGGGACCCGCGCGGGGGGCTCGGTGCGCGGGGCCTTCTCGCGGCGGCAGCGGGACTGAAGCCGCCTGCGGAAGCTCGGACGACCGGTAGGCGCTCTCCACGAAGCCGCCGATCGATCTGATGAGCGTCATGATGGCGGGCAGATTTGCAGATCGGATTAAGGTTGAGTCCGCGCAAAATGCGTAACGGCGTTATGGCCGGGTTTACGCACCCCCTTGCCGCCGGCGCCGGGGCGGGTCACTCTCCTGTCTAAACAACGATAACATTGTGGGAGGGACGCCATGTCGGGCTCGCGCTTCGACTACGTCATCATCGGCGCCGGCTCGGCGGGTTGCGTGCTGGCCGCGCGGCTGAGCGAGGATCCGGCGGTCAAGGTGCTGCTGCTGGAGGCCGGCGGCAGGAACGGCTCGGTGCTGGTGCGCATGCCCGCCGGCGTGGGCGAGCTGATCAAGGCCAAGGGCGAGAGCAACTGGGGCTTCTGGACCGATCCGGAGCCGCACCTGAACGATCGCCGCCTGTGGTGGCCGCGCGGCCGGGGCCTGGGCGGATCCTCGGCGATCAACGGCATGATCTACATCCGCGGCCATGCGCGCGATTACGACCAGTGGCGGCAGATGGGCCTGTCGGGCTGGTCGTACGCGGAGGTGCTGCCCTACTTCAAGCGCTCGGAAACCTTTCACGGCGGGGGCTGCCAGTATCACGGCGGCGAGGGGCCGCTGTACGTCTCGGCCGGCGAGTCCGACAGTCCGTTCTACAAGGCGGTGATCGAGGCCGGACGCCAGGCGGGCCACCCGGTGACCAAGGATTTCAACGGCTTCCAGCAGGAGGGCTTCGGGCCCTACGACCTGACCATCCGCGACGGCAAGCGCTGGAGCGCGGCGGCCGCCTATCTGGCGGGCGCGCTCAAGCGACCCAACCTGACCTGCGTGACCGAGGCCCGCACGACGCGGATCCTGGTCGAGAACGGCCGGGCGATCGGCGTCGAATATGTCGCAGGCAAGGGCGGCCAGACGGCGGTCGCGCACGCCGACGCCGAGGTGCTGCTGAGCGCCGGCGCGGTTCAATCTCCGCAAATCCTGCAATTGTCGGGCATCGGCGATCCCGACGCGCTGAAGGCGCATGGAATCGCGACCGTTCACGAGTCTCGCGGGGTGGGCCAAAACCTCCAGGATCACCTGGACGTCTGCCTGTCGTGGACGACCAAGGGGCTCAAGACCGCCTATTCGGCCAACAAGGGCCTGAACAAGCTGGGGGTGGGCCTGTCGTACCTGCTGATGGGCAAGGGCATCGGGCGGCAGAACTTCCTGGAGTCGGGCGCCTTCCTGCGCTCGCGCCCGGATCTGGACCGGCCCGACCTGCAGATCCACGCGGTGCTGGCGATCATGCAGGACCACGGCAAGGTGGTGGTCGAGAAGGACGGCTTCACCCTGCATATTTGTCAGTTGCGACCGGAGAGCCGTGGCTCCGTGGGGCTGCATTCGGCGGACCCCTTCGCCGATCCGAAGATCCTGGCCAACTACCTGGCGGCCGACGAGGATCGCCGGGCCATGCGCGAGGGCGTGCGGATCGGCCGCGACGTGGCCGCCCAGGCCGCGCTCGATCCCTATCGCGACAGCGAGTACGCGCCGGGGGCGGCGGTGAAGAGCGACGCCGAGATCGACGCCTGGATCCGGGCCAAGGCCGAGACGATCTATCACCCGGTCGGCACCTGCCGCATGGGCGCGGCGGGCGATCCGCTGGCGGTGGTCGACGACCAGCTGCGCGTGCAGGGCCTTTCCGGCCTGCGGGTGATCGACGCCTCGGTGATGCCGACCCTGATCGGCGGCAACACCAACGCGCCCACGATCATGATCGCCGAGCGGGCGGCCGACCTGCTGCGGGGCAAAGCGACCCTGGCGCCGCAGGAGGCGCCGGTGTTCGAGGGGGCGGCCGCCGCGGCGGCCTGACCTCTTCATCCGTAAAATCCCCGCGAAAGCGGGGACCCAGGCGTTCTATCGTTGAGCGCTGCTGGTTGCAGAAAAAGCCTGGGCCCCCGCTTTCGCGGGGGTTTTACGGAAGGGGTCGTGCGGGTGGTTTCGGATAGATCCGCCGCCCGCGCCCAATAGGCCTTATTTCAAAGTTTGATTGGGCTCGGGCGGGGAAACCCGCCCAGACTTCCGGCCGTCTTCACCCAAGGACCCGCTTCATGAGCCAACGCCCCCTCGGCCGCTCCGGCCTCTCGATCGCCCCGCTGGTGTTCGGCGGCAACGTCTTCGGCTGGACGGCCGACGAGGCGACGTCGCACCGGCTGCTCGACGCCTTCGTCGACGGCGGTTTCGACGCGGTCGATACGGCCGACGTCTACTCGGCCTGGGTTCCGGGACACGAGGGCGGCGAGTCCGAAGCGGTGATCGGCCGCTGGCTGGCGGCGGACGGCAAGCGCGACCGCATCAAGATCCTGACCAAGGTGGCCAAGTGGCCCAGGCGCCCCGGCCTGTCGGCGGCCAACATCGTCGCGGCGCTGGAAGACTCGCTGCGCCGGCTGAACACCGACCATGTCGACCTCTACCAGTCGCACGAGGACGATGCGGCCACGCCGATCGACGAGACGCTGGAGGCCTTCGACCGGCTGGTGAAGGCCGGCAAGGTGCGCGCCATCGGCGCCTCGAACTTCGCGCCCGAGCGGCTGGAGGCCTCGCTGAAGACCTCGGCCGATAAGGAACTGGTCCGCTACGAGTCGATCCAGCCGAAGTTCAATCTCTACGACCGCGACGAGGTCGAAGGGCCGCTGGCCGAGCTGGCGGCGCGCGAGGGGATCGGGATCATCCCGTTCTACGGCCTGGCCGCGGGCTTTCTGACCGGCAAGTACCGCAGCGAGGCCGACCTCGAGGGCAAGGCGCGCGGGCGCACGGTGAAGAGCTATCTGAACGACAAGGGCTTGCGCATTCTCGCCGCCCTCGACCAGGCGGCCGAGGCGACCGGCGCGTCGCCGGCCCAGATCGCCCTGGCCTGGATCGTCGCCCATCCGGCCATCACCGCGCCGATCGCCAGCGCCACCAGCGTCGTCCAGCTCGACGAACTGCTGGCCGGCGCGCGCCTGACCCTGCCGTCCGAGGTGATCGCGGCGCTGGACGCGGCGGGGCGGTAGTCGACAGGGAGCAGTCGACAGGGCCGGGCGGCGGCGCTACATCTTGTTGAGATCAATTCTCAACTGGAGTCCGCCATGACCGAGCGCAACGTCCACCAGATCGCCGACTGGAACGGACGGACCGGCGAGCGCTGGGTGGCCAACCAGGCGCGGCTGGACCGCATGCTCGACGCCTACGGCCGCGAGGCGATCGCCGCCGCCGCGCCGGCGCTCGGCGAGCAGGTGCTGGACATCGGCTGCGGGGCGGGCGCGGGCAGCCTGGCGCTGGCCGCCCTGGTCGGATCCAG
>JASGDR010000314.1:0-2673 GCA_047607095.1 Caulobacter sp. | reverse complement strand
GTCGCGATACTGCAGTCGGAATGGGTCGGGTTCGCCTAGGGATTGGCGCACGGCCGCGTAGCGCGCCGCCGAACGCTCATAGGCCCAGACGAAGACGTCCTTGAGCGGGTCGACGGAATTGAGTTCGTACACAGCCAGGGTCGCCTGGGTGTAGAGGTCGCCGGGGACATCGGTGAACGACAGCGGAGCGAGGTTGGCCTTGATCAGCGGGATGTTGGCGGCCAGGCGCGAGACCCGTTTGTTCACGTCGTCGAAGGGTTGCAGGTAGGGCAGTTGGACCATCACGAAGAAGGCCTGCTCGAACGGATCGGCGATCGCCTGGGCGGTGGCGAGCAATTGATCGAAGCATTCGGCGATCAGCGGCGGCGTCTCCAGCGGATGGAAGGTGGAGCGCTCGATCCCGACGGCGATGCGGCGCAGACGGCCGACCGCGGAAGGGTCTGGCAACAGGTTGTTGGCCAGCATGCCGTGCAGGTTCAGGACGGTGTAGCGATTGAACCCGATGTCGTCGGCCGACTGGACGAGAAATTCGATCGCGTCCTTGTGGTTCAGGATCATCTGGGCCTCGCGATGGGCGCGACCTTCGGCTTCCTGGCCAAAGTCCAGGAGGCGGCGGGTGTCCAGAAGCGAGTAGGTGTTGCCCTCAAGGCGGCTCGAATTCCAAGCCAGGTCGATCAAGAGCCGGTCGAGGATCTGGCGGGCATAGGTCCCCGCGGGCGCGGCCTCGGTGCGATGTGCGCCAATGGCGGCCAGGCGCGCGCGCTCGTCCTCGGAAAGGTAGAAGCTTTGGTTGGGCCGGTAGCGATCGAGGAAGGTGCGATCGTATCCGACGGGCCGGCGGGCCGCGAGCGGGCCCCGGACATAGGCCAGCGCCTCCAGGGCTGCGGCGCCCTGGGGCACAACATCGAGCGGCGCATCGTTCGAGGGGACGTCGGCTGGACGGGCTTTTCGGTAGCGCGCTGATCGGCCCTGGCCCACGAGCTGCAGCCGCCCTTCGACGACCAGGCCGCGCAGGCGGTATTGCAATGTGCGACGCGCGGCGGCGAACCCCAAGGCCGCCGCAATATCGCCGATCGATCGCCCGTCATCGGCGTCGCTCACGGCGGCGAGGATCGCTTCGAGCTCGTCGTCGGGGGTGATGCGGGGCATGGGATCTCGTTTGCGCGAAAGCTTAATCGCGCAAATATCACGAAAAATGCGCAACTAAAAAGGTAATTGCGCAGCATTGAGTCGTTCCGCGAAAGAACGCATCTGACAGCCTACGCATAGGACGGCGCCTCGCGCGTACATGCGCGGGCCTAAGCGCCATAAGGGTTTTTGGCGGTCGACCGGAGTCTCGCCGGGCTGCGCGCCGCATGTGGCGGCCGCGCTGCGGGACCCGGCGCATGACGCCCACCAAGCTCCTCATCGGCCAGATCCTCGCGGTCTTCGCGATCATGATCGTGGGCGTCTGGGCCGCGACCCAATGGGCCGCCGACATGCTCGGCTATCAGGCCCAGCTCGGTGCGCCTTGGGCGACGATGCTGGGCCTGCGTCTCTATCGGCCCTGGCAGCTCTTCGACTGGTGGTACCACTTTGAGGCCTATGCGCCGCTGGTCTTCGACAAGGCCGGCCTGCTGGCCGGGGCCAGCGGTTTCCTCGGTTGCGCTTGTGCGATCGCCGGCTCGCTGTGGCGAGCGCGCCAGGGCGGACGGGTCACCACCTACGGCTCCTCGCGCTGGGCGACGCCCCGAGAGGCCGAGCGCGCCGGCCTGCTGAAGGGCGAGGGGGTGTTTCTCGGCCGGCTGGGCGAGGACTACCTGCGCCACGCCGGCCCCGAGCACGTCATGGCCTTCGCCCCGACCCGGTCGGGCAAGGGCGTGGGCCTGGTCGTCCCGAGCTTGCTGTCCTGGACCGGCAGCGCCGTCGTCCACGACATCAAGGGCGAGAACTGGACCCTGACCGCCGGCTGGCGCTCGCGCTTCTCCCACTGCCTGCTGTTCAATCCGACCGACGCCCGGTCGGCGCGCTACAATCCGCTGCTGGAAGTGCGCAAGGGCCCCGACGAGGTCCGCGACGTCCAGAACATCGCCGACGTCCTGGTCGATCCGGAAGGCGCGCTGGAGCGCCGCTCGCACTGGGAGAAGACCAGCCACAGCCTGCTGGTCGGGGCCATTCTGCACGTCCTCTACGCCGAGGAGGAAAAGACCCTCGCCCGAGTGGCGACCTTCCTGTCTGACCCCCAGCGATCCTTCGCCCACACCCTGCGGCGGATGATGGCCACCAATCATCTGGGCACGACCGAGACGCCCAGGGTCCACCCGGTCGTGGCCAGCGCCGCGCGCGAGGTCCTCAACAAGTCCGAGAACGAACGCAGCGGGGTCCTCTCCACCGCCATGTCGTTCCTGGGTCTCTATCGCGACCCGACCGTGGCGGAAACGACCAGCGCCTGCGACTGGCGGATCGCCGATCTGGTCGACGCGCCGTCTCCGGTCACGCTCTACCTCGTCATCCCGCCTTCAGACATTTCCCGCACCAAGCCGCTGGTGCGCCTGGTGCTCAACCAGATCGGCCGGCGCCTGACCGAGCGCCTGGAGGGCGATCCGGCCAAGAGCCGCAAGCATCAGCTCTTGATGATGCTCGACGAGTTTCCGGCCCTCGGGCGGCTGGACTTCTTCGAAACGGCCCTGGCCT
>JASGDR010000313.1:0-2712 GCA_047607095.1 Caulobacter sp. | reverse complement strand
TCGCCATGAGCGCCGTTTCGAGCGCCTTTCACGAGACGCGCCTGCCGCTGCGGCTGGCCTTCGGCGGGACCAGCGGGATCGAGCGGCGCACCGAGGTGGTCGGCCTCGCGTCCGGTTTCGAGCGGCGCTCCAGCCCGTGGGCGCAGGGGCGGCGGCGGTTCCTGATCGGCACGGCCAGCCGGAGCCTCGACGAGGCGGCCGAGCTGGTCGCGTTCTTCGAGGCGCGGCGGGGACGCCTGCACGGCTTCCGCTTCAGGGACCCGGCCGACTTCAAGTCGTGCGCGCCCTCGGCCGCGCCGGCCCCGACCGACCAGGCGCTGGGAACGGGCGACGGGACGCGGACGGCGTTCCAGCTGGTGAAGCTGTACGGGAGCGGCGAGGCGGCCGTGGCCCGCACGATCGCCAAGCCGCAGGCCGGGACCGTGCGGGTGGCCGTGGCGGGCGTAGAGCAGGCGGCCGGGGCCTTCGCCGTGGATGCGACGAGCGGCGTCGTCACCCTGTCGGCCGCGCCGGCGGCGGGGGTGAGCGTGAGCGCCGGCTTCCTGTTCGACACCCCGGTGCGCTTCGACCTCGACCGGCTGGACGTGACCCTGGAGGGGTTCGACGCGGCCAGGGTGGGGGCGGTGTCGCTGGTCGAGGTGCGGGTCTGATGCGGGTCGTGCCGGAGGCGCTGGTCCAGCGCATCGAGAGCGGCGCCGCGAGCCTTTGCCACGCCTGGATCCTGACCCGGGCCGACGGCGTGACGCTGGGCTTCACCGATCACGACCGCGAGCTGGTGATCGATGGCGCGACCTGCCGGGCCGCCAGCGGCTGGACCGCCGGGGCGGTCGAGGCCGAGGCGGGTTTCGCGCCCGGCCTGGCGGCGGCTCTCGGGGCCTTCGACGACGCGGCGATCACGGCGGCCGACGTCGAGGCCGGGCTCTATGACGGGGCGGCCGTGGCCTGCCTGCGGGCGGACTGGAGCGCGCCCGAGCTGTTCGTCGAGCTGTGGCGGGCCAGGGTGGCGCGGGTCTCGTGGACGGGCGGCGCCTTCGCCGCCGAGCTGGAGGGACCGGCCGCGGCGCTTGAGCGGGTGGTCGGGCGGACCTACGCTAGGAGCTGCGACGCCGACCTGGGCGACGCGCGCTGCGGCGTGGACCTTGCGGCCTTTCCCGGCCTGACCTGCGACCGACGATGGGCGACCTGCCGGACGGTGTTCGCCAACGGCGTCAATTTCCGGGGCTTTCCGACCCTGCCGGGCGAGGATTTCCTGACGCTCTACCCCGTCGAGGGCGAGCTGAACGACGGGAGCCGGCGATGAGCGCGCGCCGGCGGGCGCTGGACGAGGCGCGCGGCTGGATCGGCACGCCCTATCAGCACCAGGCGAGCCTCAAGGGCGCGGGCTGCGACTGCCTGGGCCTGGTGCGCGGGGTGTGGCGGGCGCTGGGCGGGGCCGAGATCGCGCCGCCGCCCTATCGCCCGGACTGGGCGGAGCTCGGGCAAGGCGAACCGCTGCTGGAGGGCCTGGCCCGGGTGCTGACGCCGCTCGCGCCGACGGCGGCGCGGCCCGGCGACGTGCTGGTGTTCCGCATGGCGCGCGGGGCGCCGGCCAAGCACTGCGCGATCCTTTCGACGCCCTGGGGCGGGGAGGGGGCGCGGATGATCCACGCCTATTGGGGCCGGGCCTGCGTCGAGACCTGGCTGGGCGCCTGGTGGCGCCAGCGGCTGGCGGCCGCCTTTTCCTTTCCGGAGCAAGTCTGATGGCCCAGATGATCCTGCAGTCGGTCGGCTCGCAGTTCGGCCCGGCGGGCGGCGCCGTCGGCGCGACCATCGGGGCGGCGATCGACCAGAGCCTGATCGCCTCGCTGAGCCCGGCCCGCCAGGTCGGGCCTCGCATCTCGGAACTGAAGCTGACGGCCGCCGCCGAGGGCGCGGCCATGCCGTGCGTGTTCGGCCGGGCGCGGGTGGCGGGACAGGTGATCTGGGCGGCGCGCTTTCGCGAGCACCGCGCGACGACCGGGAGCAAGGCGGGGCGGACGCGGTCGTACGGCTACAGCCTGTCGTTCGCCCTGGCCGTGGGCGAGGGGGCGATCGACGGGATCGGCCGGGTGTGGGCCGACGGCAAGGCGCTGGACATGGACGGGGTGACGATGCGCGTGCATCGCGGAACCGAAGACCAGCTTCCCGACCCGCTGATCGCGGCCGTGGAGGGAGAGGACGCCGCGCCGGCCTTCCGGGGCGCGGCCTATGTGGTGTTCGAGGATCTGATGCTGGACGGTTTCGGCGGGCGGCCGCCGCAGCTGTCGTTCGAGGTGTTCCGCCGGCCGGCGGGCGAGGGGACGGCGCTGGAGGACCGGCTGGAAAGCGTGTGCCTGATCCCCGGCGCGGGCGAGTTCGAGCTGGCGACCGACGTGGTGCTGCGCCGCTCGGGCCTGACGCGGACCAGCGCGGAGAACCTCAACAACGCCGAGGGGCGGGCCGACCTGCTGGTTTCGCTGGACCAGCTGCAGGCGCAGCTGCCGAACGTGAGGCATGTGAGCCTGGTGGTCGCCTGGTTCGGGACCGACCTGCGCTGCGGGGACTGCGAGATCAGGCCGGGCGTGGAGCTGGCCGACAAGCCGACCGAGCCGATGACCTGGAGCGTGGCCGGCGTCGGGCGCGGCGAGGCGCGCCCGATCTCCGGCCTGGACGGCGCCGTCGCCTATGGCGGCACGCCGGCCGATCCCGTCGATC
>JASGDR010000312.1:0-6439 GCA_047607095.1 Caulobacter sp. | reverse complement strand
CGTCGCGCCGGCCGCCCTGGCCGGCGTCCACGCACGGGGACACAACGTCAGCGCCCTGGAGGTGCGCATGCGCCTGACCCTGGCGGTGGCCCTAGGCCGCGCTTGACGATTTCGACGGCCGGGCGGCCTTGGTCAGCCGGTCGAGAACGTCGGGGATCAACTGCTCGGAAAAGCCGCCGACGAACGCCCAGACCAGCATCTTGGCGGTGTCGGCGAAGGTCACGAACCGCAGCCTGTGGCTCATGAAGCCGATCTGGGGCGTGGCCGTCCCGGCGTCGGCGAGCTTGGGAAACAGCGCGCTGGTTCCCGACCCCAGGACGCCGCTGGCGGTCAGCAGGCCGCTGGCGAAGAAGGCCAGCATCACATAGGACACCGCCGTGCCGACGAAGGCGGCGATCAGCACGGCCATCACCCCCTGGCGAAGGGCGCTGACCTGCCGCACGGGGTCGATCTGGGACGAGGCCGAGGCCATGGCCGATTCCGTCCGGCGCAGGACCGAGACCATGGCGCCGGCCGCGCCGACCACGGCGATCACCGCGTAGTTGGCGACGATGTTGAGGATCTGCTGGGAGCCGCCGCTGGTCAGCAGCGGCATGAACATCGTGATCACCAGCACCACGAACAGCCCGCCCAGCACGTTGAGCGCCGTGCGCCGGATGCGGCTGGTCAGCAGTTCGCGCTCGCTGCTCAGCGTGTAGAGCAGCTTCAGGCCCTCCAGCAGCGACAGGGCTTCGGCGCGCAGCATCTCGGCCGTCGCCGGCGCGGCCGCGGCGGAGGGATCGATGAGGGCGGACTTGGCCTGCGGCCCCATCGCCAGGTCGTAGCGTTCGCGCAGCTGCGGCAGGAAGTTGAGCAGGCGATCGCGGTCGTAGCCGCAGACCAGCCATTTGCGCAGGTCGACGGCGGCGGCGATCTGTTCGCTGGGGTAGGGGCTGTGGAAGCCCTGGCTAAGCCGCTTGAGCCACTGGTCGCGGTCGACGCCGTCGGCGCCGGGACCGTCCCGGGGCGCCAACAGCGCCAGGTCGAGGTCGATGTCGGCGGCCAGGACCCGGGCCTCGGCGCAGCGTCCCTCCACCGACAGCTTGAACGGGGCGGGGGAGCCGCCGCGGCCTTGGAAGCGCAGGAACTTCAGGCCGGCCGTATCGATCAACGCCATGGGGAGCCCCTCTCCGATCGCGAAGGTATCGGAAAGGGGCTCTCTTTGCAATTTCAGGCTGTTATTCGGCTACTTGGCCTCATTTTTCGTCCATTGATTGAGCCAGCCCATCACCTCGTCGTGCCACTGCACCGAGTTCTGGGCCTTCAGCACCCAGTGGTTCTCGTTGGGGAAGTACAGCAGCTTGCTGGGCACGCCCTTGCGCTGCAGGGCCGTGAAGGTGGCGATGCCTTCTTCCAGCGGCACGCGGAAGTCGTTCTGGCCCTGGACGACCAGGGTCGGCACGCTCCATTCGGCCACGTGGTCGGCCGGGTTGAACTTGGCGTAGGTGGTGTTCGGCTCCCACGGGGCGCCGCCGTTCTCCCACTCGCTGAACCACAACTCCTCGGTCGAATAGCCCATGAAGCGGCTGTCGAAGATGCCGTCGTGGTTCACCAGGCACTTCCAGGGCTGCTTCCACTGGCTGGCGATCCAGTTGATCATGAAGCCGCCGTACGAGCCGCCCAGGGCGCAGGCGCGGTCGGTGTCGAGGAAGCCGTACTTCTGGGTCGCGAAGGCCCAGCCCTTCTGCAGGTCTTCCAGCGGGCGGTCGCCCCAGTGCTGGCTGATGGCGTCGGTGAAGGCCTGGCCATAGCCGGTCGAGCCGTGGAAATCGATCATCACCACGGCGTAGCCGGCGCCGGTGTAGGTCTGGGCGTTCCAGCGGTAGTGGAAGAGGTTGCCGAAGCTGCCCTGCGGACCGCCGTGGATCAGGAAGGCCACCGGATACTTCTTGGACGGATCGAAGTTGGCGGGCTTCACCAGATAGCCGTGCACGGTCTCGTCGTTCCAGCCCTTGAAGCTGAACTGCTCGGCCTCGCCCATGGCCACGTCCGCCAGCTTGTCGGCGTTGAGGCCGGTCAGCTTGATCGGCGCGCCTTTCGGAGCCAGGGCGTAGAGCTGGGCGGGGGTCTTCAGGTTGTCCTGGGCGATCACGGTGGAGCCGCCGGCGACGCTGAACGCGCCGACATGGCCTTCGCCGGTCAGGGCCGTCGTCTTGCCGGTCTTGACGTCGATGGCGAACAGCTTGGTCTGACCCACGTCCTCGGCGGTCGTGTAGATGGTCTTGCCGTCGGCGCTGAAGGTGATCGACTGGGCCGAGCGGTCCCAGGCCGGGGCCACTTCACGCACCTTGCCGTTCTCGCGCACCATGATCCCGAAGCGATCGGCCTCGAAGCCCGGACGCTTCATGGCCAGCCACGCCTCGGTCTTGCCGTCCGGCGAGAAGGTCGGCTGGGCGTCCCAGGCCTTGTTGTCCTCGGTCAGGTTCGTGGGCTTGCCCGAGCCGTCGACCGGAACCGACCACAGGTCGTAGTTGGTCTGCCAGGGCTCGTCGCGGCCGGCGACCTTGGCCGAGAACACCACGGTCTTGCCGTCGGGGCTGATCGTGAAGTCCTCGTCGCCGCCGAACGGCTTGGTGGGCGCGTCGCCGTCGAAGCCGGCCATCAGCGCCACGGGCTCGCCCGCCGCCACGCCGGAAGCGTCCAGGCCGTAGGCGTAGAGGTGGTTCTTGGCGCCGTCGTTCCACGTATCCCAGTGGCGGATGAACAACTTGTCGTAGACCACGCCCGTCGTCTTCTGGGCCTTGCGGGCGTCGAGGCGCTCCTGGGTGCAGGCCAGGGTGGGGCAGTCGGGGAAGACGGCCTGGCTGACGACCACGGTCTTGCCGTCGGCCGACACCTTGAAGGCGCCGACGTCGAACGGGGCCTTGGTCACCTGAGCGGCGGTCTCGCCCGTCGCGTCGGTGCGGAACACCTGGTCGGAACCGGCGCGGCCCGACAGGAAGTAGATGCTCTTGCCGTCGGCCGACCAGCGGGCGCCGGAGACGCCGCCGTCCGAGACGGCCAGGCGGCGGGGGGCGATCTTGGCCTTCAGGTCGGCGACCCACAGCGAGAACGAGGCCTTGTTGGCCGGCAGGTCCATGCTGCGCACCAGGTAGATCACCTGGCGGCCGTCCGGCGACACCTTCGGCTCGCTGACGCGCTCGAGCGTGACCATGTCCTTGGCGGTGAAGCCTCGTCCTTGAGCCAGGGCGGCCGGGGCGGTCGCGAAGGCGGCCAGCGAAAGGGCGAGGGCGGAGGCGGCGATGCGCAAGGTCTTGGTCATGGAAGTCGTGGTCCAGGCGGCTCTGATGCCAGAAAACGCGCGGAGCCTAGCGGCGCCTTTCGTCGGAAGCCAGGGGCGAGGGTAAAGGTTTCCGTGAGCCCCTGGGCGTGCTGCGGCGCCGTTGGCGAGCGAGGCGGAAATGGGGCGCTGAAATGGCGAAAACGCCTTATCCCACAAGGCCTTGAGGAGGTAACAATCAGAAACAGGACTTGCGTTGCTGCGGCGCGGCGAAGCTCGTAGACGGTAAATGGGGACGAATAGGCGGCCGTCAGAGCCGCTCCCAAGTTGATAAAGGTTTCTCGTGTCGGTTTCGCCTTACTTCCAGCACACGGTCGCAGGACCGGTGATCTTCGCAGGGATCGGCCTGCACACGGGCGCGCACGTTCGCGTCGCCGTGCGCCCCGCCGCGCCCGACAGCGGGATCGTCTTCGTGCGCACCGACGTCACCGACCGCGACAACCGCGTGCCGGTCCGCGGCGACGCCGTGGTGCAGACCCAGCTGGGCACCGTCATCGCCAACGCCGCCGACGTGCGCGTCTCGACCATCGAGCACCTGATGGCCGCCCTGGCCGCCCTGTCGGTCGACAACTGCGTCGTCGAGCTGGACGGCCCCGAAGTGCCGATCATGGACGGCTCGTCCGAACCCTTCGTGCAGATTCTCGACCGCGCCGGTCGCCGCCGGCAGGAAGCCGCGCGCCGCTATATCGAGATCCTGTCGCCGATCGAGGTGGTGGAAGGCGACAAGCGCGCCACGCTCACGCCGGCCGAATCTTTCGAGGTGGCCTTCGAGATCGCTTTCGCCAGCAAGGCCATCGGCCGTCAGCGCGTCGACCTGGCCGTCGACGAGGAAAGCTTCCGCGCGGAACTGTCCAACTGCCGCACCTTCGGCTTCCTGCGCGAGGTCGAGGCCCTGCGCGACATCGGTCTGGCCCGCGGCGGGTCGATGGAGAACGCCGTGGTGATCGACGGCGATCGCGTGCTCAACCCGGAGGGCCTGCGCCGCTCGGACGAGTTCGTGCGCCACAAGGCCCTGGACGCCGTGGGCGACCTTTATGTCGTCGGCGCTCCGATCCTTGGCAGGTTCGAAGGAATCCTGGCCGGACACGGCCTCAATAACGCCGCGGTTCGTGCGTTGATGGAGCAACCGCGCGCTTGGCGCTGGCGCGCCTATGCGCCGGAGCTTGCCGAAGCGGTCTGATCAATCGGGGGAACGCCTCCGCCGCTCGGCTTTCGTTTGCGCCCGCATCGACGTGGTGTAGAAGCCTTGGTTCGGCGCGGGGGCGCGCTAATGCTTCTAGGGTGAGAGAGTCCGTGCTTCGCAAAATCTCGGGACGTTCGGCCGTTTCCATCGTGGCCGTGCTCGCCGCCTTGTCGGTGACCGCCTGCGCGGGCAAGCCCAAGAAGCCGACCCTCGTCTATGAGGAGCGTCCGGTCGAGCTGCTGTATTCCACCGGCTCCAGCCGCCTGGACCGCGGCAGCTGGAACGAAGCCGTCGACTACTTCCGCGAAGTCGAGCGCCAGCATCCCTATTCGGAATGGTCGCGCCGCTCGATCCTGATGACCGGCTACGCCCACTATCAGGCCAACCAGTATTCGGAAGCCATCGGCGACGCCGACCGCTTCATCTCGCTCTATCCGGGCAACCCGTCGGCCTCGTACGCCTACTATCTGAAGGCCATCTGCTACTTCGAGCAGATCGTCGACGTGAACCGCGACCAGGCCGCCACCGAGCAGGCGCTCGGCGCGCTGCGCGACGTCGTCCAGCGCTATCCCAACAGCGAATACGCTCAGGACGCCCGCCTGAAGATCGACATGGTCAACGACCAGCTGGCCGGCAAGGAAATGGCCATCGGCCGCTGGTATCTGCGCGACGGCAAGACCCTGGCCGCCATCGGCCGCTTCAAGGCCGTCGTCGACCGCCACCAGACCACCTCGCACACGCCCGAGGCCCTCTACCGCCTGGTCGAGGCCTATCTGACCCTGGGCCTCAACGAAGAGGCCAAGCGCAACGGCGCGGTGCTGGGCTACAACTTCCCGGGCGACCGCTGGTACGCCGACGCCTACAAGCTGCTGAACGACGCGGGCCTGAAGCCGGCCGTCGAGCCGCTGAAGGCGGGCAACAAGCGCAACCTGCTTGAACGCACCTTCACCAAGGACAAGGCGACCACCCTGGCGCCTCCCGGCGAGAAGAAGAAAAAGAAGGGCCTGATGGGGGTCCTTGGGATGTAAGCGAAACGGGCCGTTGCAAAACGGCCCGTTTTTCTTTTGTTCTCAATCGGATGCCCATCCCCCTTTGAAAAACTGCGATTCCCGGTGATCCTCGGCGCCATGCTGATCGGTCTCTCCATCCGCGACGTGGTGCTCATCGAGAGCCTGGACCTGGCCATCGGGCCGGGCCTGACCGCGCTGACCGGCGAAACCGGGGCCGGGAAGTCGATCATTCTCGACGCCCTTGGGCTGGCCACCGGCGCCCGCGCCGACGCCGGCCTGGTGCGCCGGGGGGCGGCCGGCCAGGCCAGCGCCACGGCCATCTTCGCCCTGGCGCCCGACCATCCGGCCTTCGCCTATCTGGACGACAAGGGGCTGGACTACGCCCGCGACGAGGATCTCGTCCTGCGCCGCCAGCTGTCGCCCGACGGCCGCTCGCGCGCCTTCGTCAACGACCAGGCCACCAGCGTCGGCGTGCTCAAGGATCTCGGCGGGCTGCTGCTCGAGGTGCACGGTCAGCACGAGACCGTCGGTCTGCTCGACCCGCGCACCCACCGCACCCTGCTGGACGCCTACGGCCAGGTCAGCGTCGGAGCCGTCTCGTCGGCCTGGAGCGGCTGGCGCGCCGCCCGCGAGACCGCCGCCGAGCTGAAGGCCCTGTCCGACCGCGCCGCGGCCGAGACCGAGGAGCTGACGCTCCGCCTGTCCGAACTCGACCGCCTCGACCCGCGCGACGGCGAGGAGGCGGCCCTGGCCGAGGAGCGGGCCCTGCTGGGCTCGGCCGAGAAGGCCCTGGCCGATATCGCCTCGGCCCAGGACGCTCTGGGCGGCGACAACCTGTCGGGCAAGCTGGCCTCGGCCTTCCGCGCTCTGGAACGGGCCCGTGACCGCGCCGCCAACGCCGGCGCGCCCGCCGAGGGGCCGGCCATG